>NZ_BAAGXY010000064.1:0-5818 GCF_054779595.1 Angustibacter peucedani | reverse complement strand
CGGCCGCTGCCGAGCCGCCTGCCGCCGAGCCCGCTCCGCACCGGCCTGCCCCGAACCGGGTCGCCCCGCTCAGCCCGCCGGCCCGCGCCCGGCTGACCCGCGACGTCCCGCTCGAGCGGTCCGGGCCCAACTGGGCCCTGGTGGGCGGCGCCGTGCTGGCCGTCGTGGCGGTGCTGCTGGTGGTGCAGCTGGTGGGCGACCTGCGCGCGCCCGGCCGCGGCACCCACCAGGTCGCCTCGCCCGCGACGTCCACGCCCGGGTCGGTGCCGACGTCCGGCTCGACCCCGACGGCCAGCCCGAGCCCGCCGCCGGCCACCGGCTCGGCCAGCCCGTCGACGTCCGCCACCTCCACCGCCCCCAGCACCCCGCGCGGCGTCGCGATCGCGCTGCGGGTCACCGGCGACTCGTGGGTGTCGGTGCGCGACGCGTCGGGGCGCACGATGTTCTCCGGCCTGCTCAGCAAGGGCGACGCGCGGCGCTTCCGCGACGGCAAGGCGCTGCGGCTGACGCTCGGCAACGCCGGTGCGGTGCAGCTCACGGTCAACGGCAAGCCCATCGGCTCGGCCGGCGGCGACGGCCAGGTGGTGCGGCTGCGGTTCGGGCCGGGCGACCCGGCCTGAGCGCGTCCGTAGACTTGCCTGCATGACCTCACGCACGGTGGCGCTCGTCACCCTGGGCTGCACCCGCAACGAGGTCGACTCCGAGGAGCTCGCCGGCCGGCTCGAGGCCGAGGGCTGGACGCTGGTCGACGACGCGGCTGCGGCCGACGTCGCCGTCGTCAACACCTGCGGCTTCGTCGAGTCCGCCAAGAAGGACTCGGTCGACGCGCTGCTCGAGGCCAGCGAGCTCAAGGACGACGCCGCCAGCCGCACCCAGGCCGTCGTGGCCGTGGGCTGCCTGGCCGAGCGCTACGGCGAGCAGCTGGCGAGCTCGTTGCCCGAGGCCGACGCCGTGCTCGGCTTCGACTCGTACCGCGACATGGCCTCGCACCTCGAGCAGGTGCTGCACGGCGAGCGTCCCGCCTCGCACGTGCCGCGCGACCGCCGCAGCCTGCTGCCGCTCACGCCCTCGACCCGGCAGGGCGCGGACGTCGTCGTGCCAGGCCACGACAGCGCACCTGACCTGCCCGCCGGTCTGGCCCCGGCGTCCGGGCCGCGCGTGCTGCGCCGCCGGCTGGACGGCCGGCCCTGGGCGCCGCTGAAGATCGCGTCCGGCTGCGACCGGCGCTGCGCGTTCTGCGCCATCCCCAGCTTCCGCGGCGCGTTCTTGTCGCGCCGGCCCTCCGACGTCCTGGACGAGGCGCGCTGGCTGGGGCAGCAGGGCGTGCGCGAGCTCTTCCTGGTCAGCGAGAACTCCACGTCGTACGGCAAGGACCTCGGCGACCTGCGGCTGCTCGAGGCCCTGCTGCCCGAGCTCGCGGCCGTCGACGGCGTCGACCGCGTGCGCGTGTCGTACCTGCAGCCGGCCGAGGTGCGGCCCACGCTGCTGGACGCCATGGCCTCGACCGAGGGCGTCGTGCCGTACTTCGACCTGTCGTTCCAGCACGCGTCCGCGCCGCTGCTGCGGCGCATGCGGCGGTTCGGCAGCACCGAGCCCTTCCTCGCCCTGCTCGACGAGGTGCGCGCCCGGGCGCCGCAGGCTGGCGTGCGCTCGAACGTCATCGTCGGTTTCCCGGGCGAGACCGAGGCGGACGTCGACGAGCTCGAGCGCTTCCTGGTGGCCGCGCAGCTCGACGTCGTCGGCGTGTTCGGGTACTCCGACGAGGACGGCACCGAGGCCGAGACCTACGACGGCAAGCTCCCCGACGCGGTCGTCGCCGAGCGCGTGCAGCGCCTGACCGACCTGGTCGAGCAGCTCACCGCCGAGCGGGCCGAGCAGCGCGTCGGCGAGGTCGTCGAGGTGCTGGTCGAGGAGCTCGAGGACGGCGTGGCCGAGGGCCGCGCCGCCCACCAGGGCCCGGACGTCGACGGCGTCGTGCACCTGCCCGCCGACGGCCTGGCCGTGGGCGACCTGGTGCGGGCGCGGGTCGTCGGCAGCGAGGGCGTCGACCTGCTCGCGGAGCGGCGGTGAGCACCGGCGCGGGGACGCCGCGCGCCACCGGCGCGAGCACCTGGAACCTCGCCAACGCCCTCACCGGGCTGCGCCTGGTGCTCGTGCCCGTCTTCGGCTGGCTGCTGCTGCACGAGGACGGCACCGACGCCGGATGGCGCCTGGCCGCGTTCCTCGCCTTCGGCACGGCCTCGATCACCGACCGCTTCGACGGCGAGCTGGCCCGGCGGCGCGGTCTGGTGACCGACGTCGGCAAGATCGCCGACCCGATCGCGGACAAGGCGCTGATCGGCACCGCGCTGGTCGGGCTCTCGGTGCTCGGCGAGCTGCCCTGGTGGGTGACCGTGCTGGTGATGGTGCGCGAGATCGGCATCACCGCCCTGCGGCTCGTGGTGATCCGGCACGGCGTCATGCCGGCCAGCCGCGGAGGCAAGGTCAAGACGTTCCTGCAGGCGCTGGCGATCGGCCTCTACCTGCTGCCGCCGGACTGGTTGCCGCACCTGCTGGCGCAGGCCGTCATGGCCGTGGCGGTGGTGGTCACGGTGGTCACGGGCGTCGACTACGTGGCGCGCGCCGTCCGGCTGCGGCGCACCAGTCCCCGGGCGCTCGCCAAGCGGGCGCGGCGCGAGGCCGGTGCGGGTGGCTGAGGCCGCCGTCCCCGAGGCGCCGGACGACGTCGCCCGGCTGGCCGGGGAGGTGGTCCGGCTGCTGGTGGCGCAGAGCCGCACGCTGGCCACGGCCGAGTCGCTCACCGGCGGGCTCCTCGCGGGGGCCCTGACCGGCGTCCCGGGGGCCTCGGCGGTGTTCCGCGGAGGTGTGGTCGCGTACGCGACCGACCTCAAGCACTCGCTGGTCGGCGTGGACGACGGCCTGCTGGCCCGCGTCGGCGCGGTCGACCGCGAGGTGGCGGCCCAGCTCGCGGCCGGTGCGCGCGAGCGGCTCGGCGCGGACCTCGGGCTGTCGACCACGGGCGTCGCCGGTCCGGACCCGCAGGACGGCCACGGCCCGGGCACGGTCTGGGTCGGCCTGGCTGACGCCGCCGGCGCGGTGGGCCTGGACGCGTCCGGCCCGGCTGCCGGGCGCGCCGCGGTGCGGCGGGCGACGGTGCTGCGCGCCCTGCAGGTGCTGCACGAGCGGCTGATCGGGGAAGAGGCCGCGCCGCCCGGCCGTTGACCCGAACGGTGCGCACCGGCGCGGGGCGCGCGACCTCACGACCCCGACGGGGTACCGTGGGACGAGCGAGACCGACACAGGGAGGCGTCATGGTGCTGCTCCGTCAGGAGATCGGCGACGTGCTGCGCGAGCAGCGTCGTCAGCAGAGCCGCACCCTGCGCGAGGTGTCGGCCAAGGCGCGCGTGTCCCTGGGCTACCTCAGCGAGGTCGAGCGGGGGCAGAAGGAGGCGTCCAGCGAGCTGCTGGCCTCGATCTGCGACGCCCTCGAGATGCCGCTGTCGCTGGTGCTCAGCCAGGTCAGCGAGCGCGTCGCGGACGCCGAGCGCGTCGCCACCCCCGTGGCCAACCTGCCGGTCGCGTCGGCCCAGGTGTCGAGCCGGCTGGTCAGCGCCGCCTGATCAGCCCGCGACGACAGCGTCGCGCAGCCCGGCCGCCTCGGCGGCCGTGGGGAACGACGTCTGCGTGCCGTCGCGCTGCACGCTCCACGAGGCGCACGCGCACGCCAGCGAGGCCGCCTGCTGCGGGGTGAGCCCCTCGGCCAGCCCCACCACGAAGGCGCCCACGAAGCCGTCGCCCGCGCCGGTGGTGTCGACCGCCTGCACCACCGGGGCCGCGACGCGCTGCACCGCGCCGTCGAGCGTCAGGGCGGCACCACGCTCGCCGAGGGTGACGACCACCGCGCACCCGGTCGCGGCCGCCAGCGCGAGCACCTGGATGTCGTCGTGCGGGTCGGCGGCGCCCTGGTCGTCGACCAGGCCGCGCTGCACGGCCAGCTCGGCGAACTCGACCTCGTTGGGCACCAGCCAGTCCGCGGCCGCCAGCAGCGCGTCGTCGACCGCGGCGAACGGCGCCGGGTTGAGCACGGTGGTGGCGCCGCGCTCGCGACCTGCGGCCAGTCCTGCGGCGGTCGCCGCCTGCGGGATCTCGAGCTGGCCGACGACGACGTCCACCGGCTCGGCCGAGGCGACGGCGGCGCGCGCGTCGTCCGCGGTGACGAGGTCGTTGGCGCCGGGGACGACGACGATCCGGTTGGTGCCGTCGAGCTCGACCCAGATCGGGGCGACGCCGCTCGGACCGGGCCGCCGCACCAGCGCGCGCACGTCGACGCCCTCGTCGGCCAGGTGGGCCAGGTAGGTCTCGCCGTTGGCGTCGTCGCCCAGGCAGCCCACGAAGCGCACGTGCGCGCCCAGCCGGGCCGCCATCACGGCCTGGTTGGCGCCCTTGCCGCCGAACCCCACCACGAAGCGCCGGCCCACCACCGTCTCGCCGGCCGCGGGCGCGCGGTCGAGGTAGACGACCTGGTCGGTCATGGTGCTGCCCACCACGACGACGTGCGGGCGCTCGGCTGCGGACATGCGGGGCTCCTCGGGGCTGCTCGGGGTCAGGCCTCGACCGGCGGCTGGCAGTGCGGGCAGAAGAACGCGACCCGGTCGTGCGGGGCCTGGCCGATCGGTTCGACCCGGATCGGGGTGCGGCAGCGCCGGCACGGCTGGCGCATCCGGCCGTGCACCCAGGTGTTCTGGCCGTTGCGGGTGTCGCCGGTCGTGGTCTGGACGGCGCGGGGCAGGTTGGCCTGCATCATCGCCTGCACCCGCTCCAGCAGCCCGTCGAGGTGGGGCACCTGGGCGGTCGGCATCCACGGGTTCACGCCGCGCACGAACAGGCACTCGGCCATGTACATCGTGCCGACGCCGCACAGCACGCGCTGGTCGAGCAGCGCCTCGCCGATCGGGCGCTCTGGCGTCTCGCGCATCGTCGCCAGGACGCGGGCGGCGTCCCAGTCGTCGCCGAGGACGTCGGGGCCGAGGTGCCCGACGAGCGAGCCCTCGTCGGCCGTGGGCACGAGGTCGAGCATGCCCAGCTTGTGGCCGACGGCGGTCCACTCGGCGTTGGCGACGACGGCGCGGACGGCGTCGGCCCGCCGCGCCGAGCCCCAGCGCTGACCGGTGCGGTGCACGTGCCAGGAGCCCTCCATGCGCAGGTGGCTGTGCAGCGTCACCGGCGTGGCGCCGTCGACCCGCAGCAGCAGGTGCTTGCCGCGCGGGCGGACCTCGAGCACGGTGCGGCCGCTGAGGTCGACCGTGGCCAGCGAGGGCCAGCGCAGGTCGCTCAGCGTCAGCTCGCGCCCGGCCAGGGCGGCGTGCAGCCGGTCGGCCGTGCGCCAGACCACGTCACCCTCGGGCATGGGGCCATCCTGCGTGATGGACCGCCGGTCGCGCTCGGCGGGTCAACGGCGCAGCCGCAACCCTCGCGGCGTGGCGTGGAAGCCGGCCTGCTCGAGCGCCTGCACCAGCGGGTGGGCCGAGCCCAGCAGGCCAGCGCCGTCGGCCTTCTCGACGGTGAGCCGGCCGAGCGCGCCCTCGCGTACCGCCAGGGCCAGCGCGTCCGCGGCGGCCGAGAGCACCTCGGGCTCGTCGGTGTACGACAGCAGGGTGCGCCCGCCGCGCTCGACGTAGAGCGCCAGCAGGCCGTCGTGCAGGACGACGAGGGCACCGGCCTTGCGCCCCGGCTTGTGCTGGCCGGCGGCCGTCGTCCGGCCGCCGTCGGACCCGGCGGCGCTCGAGGCACCGGCGACGCCGCCGACGGCCTCGGCGGG
>NZ_BAAGXY010000063.1:0-14208 GCF_054779595.1 Angustibacter peucedani | reverse complement strand
CGGGTCGGGGCGCGCCCGGGCGGCGGCCAGCGCCCGCTCGGCCTGCTCGAGCGCGGCCTGCGGGTCCGAGCCCACCAGGTCGAGCGCCTCGGCGGCCAGCGCCGCGGGATCGGGTCGCTCGTCGTCCGGACGCACGTCGGCCCCCGTCCGCTGCTCGGGGACGGAGGCGGTGGCGGGGCGGCTCACCAGGCGCCGCTCACAGCGTGACCCACTGCGTGCGCAGCCGGCGTCCGTCGAGGGTCGTCAGGCGCAGGCTCAGGGTGCGGGCCGAGACCGCGGCGGCGAACCGGCCGTGGTCGTCGACCGCCACCGGCTCGGACCCCGCCAGGGTGTGCACGGACAGGTCGCGGACGGCACCCGTGACCTGGCCGACGATCTGCCAGCCGTGCCGCTCGCGGCGCGAGCCCAGGTCGATCTCGAGGTCCTCGAGGGCGAAGGACAGCCAGCCGTCCTCGTCCCCGCGCACCGCGGTGGTGGCGAGCTGCTCGACCAGGGGCACCAGCTCGGCGTCCAGGTCGCGCACCAGGAACGCGGCGCGCGCGGCCTCGGTGACCAGCGAGGGCACGGGGTCGAGCTGGTGGTAGACCTCGCCGAGCTGCACCAGCAGCTGCTCGTCGGGGTCGTGGGGCTGCAGGGTGCTGCTCATCGCTGCCCTCCTTCGGGCGCGGAGGCGTCGAAGCCCATCTCGAGCAGGACGTCCTTCAGTCGTCGCAGGCAGCGCCCGCGGGTGGGTCCGATGCTGCCGATCGGCATGCCGAAGGCCTCGGCGACCGCGTCGTAGCGCGGGGGCGGCGAGGCCGACAGCACGCGCAGCAGCTGCTGGCAGCGCGGTTCGAGCTGCCGCACGCCGCGCAGGAGCAGGGCGTCGCGCTCACTGCCCAGCAGCGCCTCCTCGACGCCGATGCCGTCGTCGGGCACGAGGGCGAGCTCGTCGTCGGCGCCGTCCTGCTGCTCGCGCTTGCGCCGGCCGACCAGCCGCAAGGACTCGCGGCGGGCGGTGGTGGCCAGCCAGGCCCCCAGCCGTTCGGGGTCCTGGATCTGGCCGAGGTGCTCGACGAGGCGCAGCCAGGTGGTCTGCACCGCGTCGGCCGCGTCGGACTGCTCGAGCCGGTGCGAGCGCGCGACCGACCAGACCAGCCGCTCGTAGCGGCGCACCACCTCGTCCCACGCGGTCTGGGCGCCGTCGGCCGCCATCGCGAGCAGCTCGGCGACCGTGGCCTCGCCGACGGGCACGTGCCCGCCCGAGGTCTGGCGCGGGGGCAGGGCGGACGTCGGCGGGGCGCCTGCGGTCTGCGGCGTTACCGGCCCACCCGGAACGGTTCCGGCGCTCATGGAGTGCTCCCAGGGACGGCGGACTGCCCATTCTGGTCGCCCGGCGACCAGCGCGACAAGCCCGCCGTCCCCGCACGCCACGTGCGTCCTCATGCCCAGGAAGAGCAGGCACCCCCCGCTCCTGATACGTCCGGTCCCCGGGCGCCGTCCGGGACGCCGTCAGGACGGCGCTAGCCTGCCGCCATGGCCGCCCGTCGCTCGACCTCCCGTGACCTCGCCCTGATCGCGTCGTTCGCCGCCCTGGTGGCCGTCCTGGGCCTGCCGGGCTCGATCTCGCTGTTCGGCAACGCGGTGCCCGTGACCCTGCAGACGCTCGGCGTCATGCTGGCCGGCTCGGTGCTCGGCTGGCGGCGCGGGTTCCTCGCCCTGGCGGTCTTCCTGGCCCTGGTGGCGGCCGGCCTCCCGCTGCTCGCGGGCGGCCGCGGCGGGCTGGGGGTCTTCGCCGGGCCCAGCGTGGGCTACCTGGTCGGCTGGCCGCTGGGAGCCGCCGTCGTGGGCTGGCTGGTCGAGCGACGGCTGCCCGCCTACCCGGTCTGGTGGGGGCTGCTGGCGAACGTCGTCGGCGGCATCGGCGTGGTCTACCTGATCGGGATCCCGCTGCAGGCCCAGGTGCTCGGCACCTCCTCGGTCGTGTCGACCGCCGTGGCCGCCGCGGTGTTCCTGCCCGGTGACGCCGCCAAGGCCGTGGTCGCGACGCTGGTCGCCGCCGGCGTCCACAAGGGCTACCCCGTGCACCCCGCCACCCCGTCGCGCCGACGCGAGACCGCCGGCTCGAGCCGCTGAGCCGTTCCGTCGTGCCGGCCGACGGCTCCCCGCTCGTCCCGCTGGTCCCGCCGCTCGCCGACGTCCTTGCGGCGCTGGAAGCCCGGCGGACGTCGTCCGGCCACCCGCCGCTGGCGGTGCTCGACCCCACGTGGTCGCCGCCGCTGGGCGCCGACGCGGTGGCGGCCCTCGACCGGGCGGTGGCTGCCGGGCGCGTCGGTGTCGACGACCTGGTGCTGTTCACCTCGGGCTCGTCGGGTCGGGCGCGCGGTGTTGTGCGGTCGGTCGCGTCGTGGACGGCGAGCCTGGACCCGCTCACCCGGCTCACCGGGATCGGCCCGGACGACGTGGTCTGGCTGCCGCTCCCCCTGTCGTCGGGCCTGGCGCTGTACGGCGGGTTCCACGCCCGGGCCGTCGGGGCCTCCGTCGTCGGGGGCGAGGCGCTGCCGCCGACCGCGACCGCCGCGCACCTCGTGCCGGGGCTGCTGGAGCGAGCGGTCGAGGCCGCGGAATCTGCTGCACCGCAGCGGATCCGGGTCGTCGTCGTGGCGGGTGCCGCGCTGGACGACGAGCTCCGAGCCCGCGCCGAGGCGCTCGACTGGCGGGTCGTGGAGTACTACGGGGCCGCCGAGCTGTCGTTCGTCGGCTGGCGCGACACCGCCGGCCCGATGCGCGACTTCCCGGGTGCCCGCACCCGCCTCGACGACCACGGCGCGCTCTGGGTGACGTCGCCCTACCTGGCGCGCGGCGGGCTGGACGACGACCCGCCGGCGCTGCGTCGGGACGACGGCTGGGCCAGCGTGGGCGACCTGGCCCGGCCCGACGCCGACGGCTGGCGCGTCGTGGGACGCGGTGACGCCGCCGTGCAGACCGGGGGCGCGACCGTGGTCGTCGAGGAGGTCGAGCAGGCGGTGCGCGAGCTGCCGGGGGTGCTGGACGTCGCCGTCCTGGGGATCCCGCACCCGGCGCTCGGCCAGCTGGTGACGGCCGTGGTCGTCGTCCGCGACGGCGTGCTGCGCTCCGACCTCGACCGCGGCGTGCACCACCTGCCCGGGCCGGCTCGACCTCGGCGCTGGCTGCGCGCCGACGCGGTGCCCCGCACCAGCGGCGGCAAGGTCGCCCGGGCCGAGGTCGCCGCCCTGGCCGCCGCGCTGGCCCCTCTACGCTGACGCGGTGCCGTCCCCCGCCCGCCTGCTCACCGAGCGGCTCGACGACCCGCGCACGCCGGTCGTGGTGGCCGCGCGGCGCACGCCGGTCGGCACGGCCGGCCGGTCGCTGCGCGACCGGGACGTGACGGCGCTGGCCGCACCGGTGCTGCTCGGGCTGCTCGACGACCTGCCCGCGGCGCTGGTCGGGTCGCGGCCGGTCGACGAGGTGGTGCTGGGCAACTGCACCGGACCCGGCGGGGACCCGGCGCGGGTCGCGGCGCTGGCCGCGGGCCTCGGCCCCGAGGTTCCGGGCCTGACGGTCGACCGCCAGTGCGGCAGCGGGTTGGAGGCGGTGTCGGTGGCGGCCGCCCGCGTGCTGGCCGGAGCCCGGTTGGTCCTGGCCGGCGGCGTCGAGAGCGCGAGCACCGCGCCGACCCGCCTCGCGCTGCAGCCCGACGGCTCCCGGAAGGCCTACGAGCGGGCGCGGTTCGCGCCGGACGAGCTCGGCGACCCCGGCATGGGCGAGGCAGCCGACGCGCTCGCCGCCGCTCGGGGCGTCGCGCGCGAGCGGCAGGACGCGTACGCCGTCCGGTCGCACCGGCTCGCGCTCGCCGCTCGGCAGTCCGGTCGGTTCGACGCCGAGCTCGTCCCGGTGGGCGGGGTGGCGGCCGACGAGCGACCACGGCCGCTGGACGTCGAGCGGCTGGCCCGGTTCCGGCCGGCG
The DNA here is from genome assembly GCF_054779595.1 of Angustibacter peucedani. NCBI lineage: Bacteria > Bacillati > Actinomycetota > Actinomycetes > Kineosporiales > Kineosporiaceae > Angustibacter > Angustibacter peucedani. The sequence goes on along the minus strand of NZ_BAAGXY010000063.1, from coordinate 10,242 downwards.
TTCAGCGCGGACGGCACGGCGACGGCCGGCAACTCCTGCGGCATCAGCGACGGCGCCGCCGCCGTGGCGGTGGTGGACGAGGCGACCCGGGCGGCCCACGGGCTTGCGGGCCTCGCCGTCCGGGCGGTCGCGTCGGTCGGGGTCGACCCGCGCCTGCCAGGGCTGGGGCCGGTGCCTGCGGTCGAGGCGGTGCTCGCCGCGGCCGACCTGGACGTCGACGCCGTCGGCGCGCTCGAGGTCACCGAGGCCTTCGCCGGCCAGGTGCTGGCCTGCACCGACGCCTGGGGGTTCGACCCGCTCGCCGCCGACGACGACGGCGTGGTGTGCGGCGAGGGCGGTGCGATCGCGCTCGGCCACCCGTGGGGCGCGAGCGGTGCGCTGCTCGTGGTGCGGCTGCTCAGCCGCATGGTGCGCCAGGACGGCCCGCGGTACGGCGTGGCCACCTGCGCCGTCGGCGGCGGCCAGGGCGTCGCGGTGCTGGTGGAGCGGGTCGGATGATCCGGCTGCAGGGGGTCGGCCACGCCTACGGCGAGCGGTCGGTGCTGCGCGAGGTCGACCTCGAGCTGACCGAGCAGCGGGTCGCCGTCATCGGCGCCAACGGCTCGGGCAAGTCGACCCTCGCCCGGATGCTCAACGGGCTCGTCCTGCCGACGTCCGGCTCGGTCACGGTCGACGGGCTCGACACCCGGCGCGACGGGGCTGCCGTCCGGCGCAAGGTCGGCTTCGTGTTCACCGACCCGGACGCCCAGATCGTCATGCCGACGGTGGCCGAGGACGTCGAGTTCTCGTTGCGCCGCAGGGGGTTCAGCCCGGCCGAGCGGCGCGAGCGGGTCGGTGACGCCCTGGCGCGGTTCGGCCTGGCCGACCTGGCCGACCGCCCGGCGCACCTGCTGTCGGGCGGGCAGAAGCAGCTGCTCGCGCTCACCGCGGTGCTCGTCACCGAGCCCGAGGTGCTGGTGTGCGACGAACCCACCACGCTCCTCGACCTGCGGAACGCCGACCTGATCGCGCGCACCCTGATGGCGCTGCCGCAGCGGGTGGTGCTCGTGACGCACCAGCTCGACCTGGTGGCCGGCTACGACCGGGTGCTCGTGGTCGACGAGGGCCGCGTGGTTCTGGACGGCGACCCCGCCACGGCCGTGACCGGCTACCGGCAGCTGATGGCGGGTGCGTCGTGATCGGCCTCTACCGTCCCGGCACCTCGTGGGTGCACCAATGCCCGGCGGGTGTGAAGCTGCTGCTCCTCCTGGCGGGGACGACGGTCCTGGTCGCCGTACGCAGCCCGCTGGCCGTGGCCGTCGGGGCGCTCGTCGTCGTCCTCGGCCACGCGCTGGCCGGGCTGCGGCCGGGCACCTTGCTCGCGCAGGTCTGGCCGCTGCGCTGGTTCTTGCTCGTGCTGGTGCCGTTCCAGTGGTGGCAGGGCGGGTGGCGCGCGGTCGTCGTCGTGGTGGGCACGCTCCTGGTGACGGTGTCCGGTGCCGGCCTGGTGACGCTCACGACCCGGGTCACGGCGTTGCTCGACGTCCTGGTGCGGCTGCTGCACCCGCTGCGCCGCGTGGTCGACCCCGAGCGGGTGGCGCTGGTGCTCGCCCTGACGGTGCGGTCCGTGCCGGTGCTGGCCGACACCTTCGCCCAGGCCAGGGACGCCCGGCGCGCCCGGGGGCTCGAGCGCAGCCCGCGCGCCTTGCTCGTCCCGCTCGTGCTGCGCACGCTGCGCCACGCCGACCGCCTGGGCGAGGCGTTGGCCGCCCGCGGCGTGGACGACTAGCGCCGACCGGTCACGACAGGACGTCGCGCGAGGTCAGCCGGGCCCAGGTGGCCGCCGAGAAGACCGCGACGTAGCCGAGCTGCAGCAGCAGCCCGTGGCCCATGGCCGACAGCTCGACGGGGTCGCGCAGCAGGTCGGCGAAGTCGAGCCAGTGGTGCGTCGGCAGCCACGGGTGGATCGCCGAGACCTGCGGGATCTGGTCGAGGATCTGGCTGGTGATCGCCAGCCCGACCGTCGTCGCCATCGCCGCGATCGGCACGTCGGTGAGGGTCGAGACGAAGACCCCGATCGCCGCCAGGCCGGCCAGCGAGAGCCCGACGTACGCGGCCACGCCGATGCCGCGCACCAGGGCGTCGCCGCTGCTGATCGTCGAGCCCGACAGCAGGGTCACGTCGTGCAGGGGGAACAGCGCCGCACCGACGAGCCAGCCGGCGACCGCCACCGTGAACGCCGCGACGAGGCCGAAGAGCACGGACGTCGTCAGCTTCACCGCGGCGAGCCGGGTGCGTCCGGTGGGCGCTACCAGCAGGTACCGCAGCGTCCCCATCTGGGCCTCGCCGGCCACGCTGTCGCCGGCGACCACGCCGATGGCGAGCGGCAGGAAGAGCGGCAGCTCGACGGTCAGGGCCGTGAAGGCGATGAACAGGCCGTTCTGCGTGACGTCGGACAGGAACGGCGGTCCCTCCCCCGGGTTGGACGGCCCGCCGAAGGTGCGCACGACCACGGCGATGAGCACCGGTACCGCGGCCAGCACGACCAGCCCGGCCCGGATCCGCAGCCGGCCCAGCAGCAGGCCCAGCTCGCTGAGCAGCAGGCGCGGCGTGGCGCCGAACGACCCGGCCCGCCGGCCGTCGTCCGTCGACCGCACCTCAGCCGGCGACATCGAAGCCCTCCCCCGTGAGCGCGACGAACGCCTCCTCGAGCGACGGTCGGTCGACCTGCAGCCCGCGCACCCGCACTCCGTCGGCCACCAGGGCCGCGCAGGCGACGTCGGTCTCGACGGCACCCGCCGCGGCGCTGACCGTGCCGTCGGCGACCGCGACACCCTCGAAACCCAGGCGCTGCAACGTGGTGGCGGCAGACCCGGCGTCCGGCGTCGTCACGACGAGGCGGCTGCTGACGGACGAGCGCAGGGTCTGCACCTCGCCGTCCGCCACCAGACGACCGCGCGACAGCACGGCCGCGTGGGTGCAGATCTGCTCGACCTCGGCGAGCAGGTGGCTGGACACGAACACCGTCGTGCCCTCGTCGGCGAGCTCGCGCACCAGCGTGCGCACCTCTCGCGTGCCCTGGGGGTCGAGGCCGTTGGTGGGCTCGTCGAGCACCAGCAGGTCGCGCGGGCGCAGCAGCGCGGCCGCGATGCCGAGACGCTGGCGCATGCCGAGCGAGTAGGCGCGGTACTTCTTGCCGCGGGCGGCGGTCAGGCCCACCCGCTCCAGCGCGTGGGCGATGCGCGCGTCCCGGGTGCGGGGTGACGCCGTGGCGTCGGCCGCGTCGAGCCGCTCGAGGTTCTCGGTGCCGGTGAGGAACGGGTAGCAGGCCGGGCCCTCGATGAGCGCTCCCACGCGGGGCAGCGCCCGGGCCGACCCCTGCGGCATCGGCTCGCCGAGCAGCTCGACCTCGCCGGACGTGGCCGCCGCCAGGCCCAGCACCATGCGGATCGTCGTGGTCTTGCCCGAGCCGTTGGGACCGAGGAAGCCGTAGACCGTGCCCTCGGGCACGTGCAGGTCGAGCGCGTCGACCGCCACCTGCCCACCCCGGAAGCGCTTGGTCAGCGCCTGGGTGCGGATCGCGCTCAACGGGCGGGTGTGGAGGCCGCGGTGCCCGCGACGCGCAGCAGCTCGGCCGGGGTCACCGACCCGACGAAGACCCGGCCGTCGTCGGTCTGCAGCACCGTGAGCAACCGGGTGCGCAGCAGCTTCCCGCTGCCGAAGGCGCCCTTCACCGGCTGCGCCGCGCGCAGCACCGCTCCCAGAGGTCCGGCCGCATCGCCCTGTGCCGCAACGGATCCAGCACTGGACGCGGCGTCCGGCAGCGTCGTCTGCAGCACGGTGGCCCAGCCGCTGCCGTACGTGCGGACGTCGGGCCGGCCGACCTCGTGCAGCTTGCCGCGCGGGCGGTCCCCCGCCGTCGGCGTGGGCAGCGTGAGGTTGCGGACGGCGGCACCCGGCGGCGGGGTGAACCGGAACGTGGACGCAGCCGGCGCGCTGAGCCGGAGCGAGGTGAAGCCGACGTCGACGGCCGGCACGCTGCTGCCACGCGGCACCACCACGGTGCGCAGCGCCATCCCGGTGCGGGCGTCGAGGTACAGGTCGACCCGGCCGACGAGCGAGGCCGCGTCCTTCGGCACCAGCCGCAGGTCGTAGGCGTCGCGCCCGGCGACGGTGGCAGCGCGGCCGACGGTCACCGTGGTGCTCGGCGTGATCGCGGCCAGCACGCGGTCGGCGGCCTGCTGCGGGGTCAGCGGCACCTCGTCGGCCGGGCTCCCCGGCGGCCGGCTCGGGCGGTTGGCCCCGTCCGCGGTGGCAGGCACGTCGGGCAGCGTCGCCCGGGTCACCTTGCGGGTCGCGCTCGACCAGGTCCAGACGGTGCGGCCGTCGTGGACGACGCTGGCCTGGGTCAGGTCGCCCATCAGGTCGACCCGCTGCCGCTGCGGGCCGTCGCCGTAGACGCGCAGGGTCTGGGTGCCGGCCACCAGCGACGACCAGTTGGCCGCCCCGCCGGTGGGAAGGGCAGGAAGACCCAGGGACGTCGTCGAGCGCACGGTGCCCGAGAGCTGGGTGACCCGCGCCTGCTGGGCCTTGACCAGCAGGTCGTGGGCGGAGACGGCGGGCAGGTCGGGCGCGGCGGTCGACGCGCGGGCGGACAGCTGCACTCCCCCGACGACGGCCCCGGCGACGACGACGGGCACGGCCCAGCGGAGGCGGCGCGACGTGGTGCGGTCCATGCCTCCACCGTCTCTCTCCGCACGCCCCGCGGCAAGCCTGGCGCGGTGGAGGTTGTGTGACGGGCTGGTCAGGAGCTGCGTGGGACGAGCAGGAAGACGCCGATGGGTCGTGGGGCGCAGCGGGCCTCGTACGCCTGCCACCCCGGGTAGAGCGCCACCGCCTGCCCCCACATCCGCGCCCGCTGCTCTCCCTCGACCAGGCGCGCCGTCACCGGGGTCATGATGCCCTCGACGAGCAGCTCGGCCCCCGGGTCGGCGAGCAGGTTGTGGTACCAGCCGGGGTGGTGCGGCTGGCCGTAGTTGGACGCGATGACGACGAACCCGCCGTCCGCCGCGAACCCGAGCAGCGGGGACTCGCGCGGCTGCCCCGACCGTCGTCCGCGCGTCGTCAGGACCGCGACCGTGAGCCCGGTGATGGCGCTGGTCGCCGTGCGGCGTCCGTGGGTCAGGCGGCTCACCGGGCGGTCGAGGTGGTGCAGGGTGCGGGCCAGCAGCCAGCTCATCGGGCGCCACGCGCCCAGCCGGCGCACCAGCTGGTGCAGCGGGTTCGCCTGCCCGTAGGTGCGGGCGGCGAGGTGCTGCCACGGGTCGGCGGCGCTGCCGGTGGGGCTCACCGGCGCAGCATGGCAGTCAGGCGTTGCGGACGTCGACCTGCACGGCCACCGCACGTGCCGCGGCCTGCCGCAGGACGTCGGCGCGGGGGTCGGGCACGTCGAGGTGCCGCGGGTGCGGCGCGGCGCCGAGGCCGGCGAGCCGGCGGTCGTCGAGCAGCCGCTCGGCCATCGCCTTGTCGCCGCCGGTCACGACGACGACGCCGGCCGGCGGGGTTCGCCCGTCCTCGCCGAGCAGGAGCCGCACCGCGGTCTCGGCCGCGGTGTCGAGCAGCCCGGCGGCCTGGTTGTCGCGACGGCGGGCGAACCGCTGCTGCGACCACCCGCCGGCCGCGGTGCGCGACTGGACGTAGCGGCTGCCGACCTTGTGCCGCACCAGGTCTGCAGCCTCGACCAGGCCGATGCCGTACCCGCCGCGGCGCACCAGCAGCAGCGCCACCGGCACCTGGGCCGAGGCGTGCACGACGAACGCGCCGACCAGCTGGTCGGCGTCGAGGTCCGGACCCGGCTCGAACGGCAGCAGCGCGGCGCAGCGCGCCGTGGAGCCGTCGTCCGCCACCAGGTCGAGCGCGCCGTCGACGACGGACGCGACGGCGGCACCGTGCCGGTCGACGAAGCCGTCGAGCCAGCGGGCGACGCGCGCCGGGGCCACCTCGACCGTGCGCGAGGCGGCAGGCACCGGACGGCTCAGAGGTTGAAGCCCAGCGCGCGCAGCTGCTCGCGGCCGTCGTCGGTGATCTTGTCCGGGCCCCAGGGCGGCATCCAGACCCAGTTGATCCGGTGGCCGGTGGTCAAGCCCTCCAGCGCCTGCGCGGTCTGGTCCTCGATGACGTCGGTCAGCGGGCAGGCCGCGCTCGTCAGCGTCATGTCGATGACGGTGTGCGCGTTCTGGTCCACGGTGACGCCGTAGACCAGGCCGAGGTCGACGACGTTGATCCCCAGCTCGGGGTCGACGACGTCGTGCAGCGCCTCCTCGACGTCCGCCACGGTGGGCGGCGTCGCGCCGGCGGGCGCGTCGGTCGTGGTGTCGCTCATCGGGAGATCTCCTCGGGGTGGGGTGCGGGCCGGTAGCCCGCCTGGGTCAACGCGTCCTGCAGCGCCATCCATCCCAGCAGCGCGCACTTCACGCGCGCCGGGTAGCGCGAGACGCCGCTGAGGGCGATGCCGTCGCCGAGCACGTCCTCGTCGCCGGCGTCCTGGCCGCGGCTGGTCAGCATGGCGCGCATGGCCTCGGCCGTGCGGGCCACCTCGGGCAGCGGGCGCCCGGCCACCAGGTCGTGCAGCACCGACGTCGAGGCCTTGCTGATCGCGCAGCCCAGCGCGTCGTACGACACGTCGGCGAGCACCGGCTCATCCGCGGCGTCGTCGACCTGCACGCGCAGGGTCACCTCGTCGCCGCAGGTGGGGTTCACGTGGTGCACCTCGGACCCGAACGGCTCGCGAAGCCCGCTGCCGTGGGGCGTCTTGGAGTGCTCGAGGATGAGCTCCTGGTAGAGGTCCATCAGGCGCCCGCCCCGAAGACCTCGCGCACGCGGTCGAGGGCGTGCAGCAGCGCCTGGACGTCGTCGACGCCGTTGTACGGCCCGAACGAGGCGCGGGTGGTGGCGGCCACGCCGAACCGGCGGTGCAGCGGCCAGGCGCAGTGGTGCCCGACGCGCACGGCCACGCCCTGGTCGTCGAGAACCTGCCCGACGTCGTGCGCGTGGACGTCGTCGACGACGAACGAGACGGCGCCACCGCGGTGCTCGGTGGTGGTGGGACCCACGACGCGGAGCCACGGACGGTCGAGCAGCCCGTCGAGCAGCGCCGCGGTCAGCGCGCGCTCGTGGGCCTCGACGCGGGCCATGCCGGTGCCGTCCGGCCCGAGGCCGGTGAGGTAGTCGACCGCCGCGTGCAGCCCGACGGCCTGGGCCGCCATCGGCACGCCGGCCTCGAACCGCTGCGGGGGCGGCGCGTACGTCGACCCCTCCATCCGCACGACCTCGATCATCGAGCCGCCGGTGAGGAACGGGGGCATGGCGGCGAGCAGCTCGGCCCGGCCCCACAGGACGCCGACGCCCGAGGGCCCGAGCAACTTGTGGCCGGAGAACGCCGCCAGGTCGACGCCCAGCGCGGGCAGGTCGACGGGCAGGTGCGGCACCGACTGGCACGCGTCCAGGACGACGAGCGCCCCGACCTCGTGCGCCCGCGCCACGAGCGGCTGCACCGGGTTGACGGTGCCGAGCACGTTGGAGGCGTGCGTGAACGCCAGCACCTTCGTGCGCTCGGTGACGACGTCCGCCAGGTCGTCGAGCACCAGCCGGCCCTCGTCGTCGACCGCGAGCCAGCGCAGCGTGGCGCCGGTGCGGCGGCACAGCTCCTGCCACGGCACGAGGTTGGCGTGGTGCTCCATCTCGGTGACGACGACCTCGTCGCCCGGCCCGAGACGGAACCGTGCCGACTCCTCGCCCGCCGTCGCCGCGTTGCTCATGGCGTAGGCGACGAGGTTGATCGCCTCGGTGGCGTTCTTGGTGAAGACCACCTCGTCGGCCGGCGCCCCCACGAACGCCGCCACCGCCGCGCGGGCGGCCTCGAACGCGTCGGTGGCCTCCTCGGCGAGCTGGTGCGCGCCGCGGTGGACGGCGGCGTTGTGCTGCTCGTAGAACGCCCGCTCGGCGTCGAGCACCGGCCGCGGCTTCTGCGAGGTGGCGCCCGAGTCGAGGTAGACCAGCCGGTGCCCGTCGCGCACGGTGCGCGCGAGGATCGGCACGTCGGCCCGGATCGCCGCCAGCTCGGCCGGGGTGAACGGCTCGGCCGCGCGCACGCCGAGGTCGGCCGCCGGCGAGGCGGCCGTCCGGGTGGCGGCGGTGGTCATGCTCAGGCCGTCGCGGTCACGAAGCGGTCGTAGCCCTCGTTCTCGAGGCGCTCGGCCAGCTCGGGGCCGCCCTCCTCGGCGATCCGGCCGTCGACGAACACGTGCACGTGGTCAGGACGGATGTAGCGCAGGATCCGCGTGTAGTGCGTGATCAGCAGGACGCCGACCTCGCCGCCCTCGCGCACCCGGTTGACGCCCTCGCTGACGACCTTGAGCGCGTCGACGTCCAGGCCGGAGTCGGTCTCGTCGAGCACCGCGAACTTGGGCTTGAGCAGCTCCATCTGGAGGATCTCGTGGCGCTTCTTCTCACCGCCGGAGAAGCCCTCGTTGACGTTGCGCTCGGCGAACGCCGGGTCCATGCGCAGGTCGGACATCGCCGACCGCACGTCCTTGACCCAGGTGCGCAGCGCCGGCGCCTGGCCGTCGATCGCGGTCTTGGCGGTGCGCAGGAAGTTCGACACCGTGACGCCCGGGACCTCGACGGGGTACTGCATCGCGAGGAACAGGCCGGCCCGGGCGCGCTCGTCGACCGACATCGCGAGGACGTCCTCGCCGTCGAGCGTGACGGTGCCGCCGGTGACGGTGTACTTCGGGTGGCCGGCGATGGAGTACGCCAGCGTCGACTTGCCCGAGCCGTTGGGGCCCATGATCGCGTGCGTCTCGCCGGAGCGGACGGTCAGGTCGACGCCGCGCAGGATCTCCTTCGTGCCCTGCTCGGTGTCGACGCTGACGTGCAGGTCGCGGATCTCGAGGGTGGCCATGCGGTTCAGCGCTCCTTGCTGTTCTGGGGTCCGGCGGTGCTGCCGGCGTGGTCGTCAGGGTTCTCGGGGCGGGCGTCGAGGTCTACGTGCACGACGTCGTCCTCGACGCGCAGGGCGTACACCGCGATGGGCGCGGTGGCGGGCAGCCCGGTGGGGCGGCCGTCGCGCAGGTCGAAGCGCGAGCCGTGCAGCCAGCACTCGATCGTGCAGTCCTCGACCTCGCCCTCGGACAGCGAGACCTCGGCGTGCGAGCAGGTGTCGTCGACCGCGTGCAGGGTGCCGTCCTCGGCCCGGATGACGGCCACGGCCTGCTCGCCGAACTTCACCTGCACCGCGCCGACGTCCGGCAGGTCGTCGAGGTGGACGGCGGGCTGGAAGCTCATGCCGCCCCCATCGCGCCCTCGAGCTCGGCCTCGATCGCGGCCATCAGCTGCTCCTGCAGGTCGGGCACGCCGATCTGGGCCACGATGTCGGCGAAGAAGCCGCGCACGACGAGGCGGCGCGCCTCGCTCTCGGTGATGCCGCGGGCCTGCAGGTAGAACAGCTGCTCGTCGTCGAACCGGCCGGTGGCGCTGGCGTGGCCCGCGCCGACGATCTCGCCGGTCTCGATCTCGAGGTTCGGCACCGAGTCGGCGCGGGCGCCGTCGGTCAGCACGAGGTTGCGGTTGAGCTCGTAGGTGTCGGTGCCCGACGCCGCGGCCCGGATCAGCACGTCGCCGACCCACACGGTGTGCGCGGTCTCTCCCTGCAGCGCGCCCTTGTAGGTGACGTGGCTCGAGCAGTGCGGCGCCTCGTGGTCGACGAAGGAGCGGTGCTCGAGGTGCTGGCCGGCGTCGGCGAAGTAGATGCCGAGCAGCGTGGCGTCGCCACCGGGGGCGGTGTACGCGACGTTGGCGTTGACCCGCACGACCTTGCCGCCCAGCGAGACGACCACGTGCTTGAAGCGCGCGTCACGCCCCACGCTGGCGTCCTGCTGGGCCAGGTGGATCGCGTCGTCCTCCCAGCGCTGCAGGCTGACCAGGGTGAGCTCGGCGCCGTCGCCGACGACGACCTCGAGGTTGCCGGCCAGCTCGCCCGAGCCGACGTGGTCGACGACCACGGTGGCGCGCGCGTGGTGGCGCACCTCGACCACGACGTGGTGGTTGGCGCGGCGCCCGGCGTGCCCGGTGAGCGTGATCTGCACCGGCTCGTCGAGCTGCTCCTCGGCCGGCACCAGGACGTGCAGCGCCTCGGGCGAGCCGGCGTCGGCCATGACCGCCGCGCGCGCGACCTGCACCAGCACGGTGCCGGGCGGCGCGAGC
>NZ_BAAGXY010000062.1:0-26531 GCF_054779595.1 Angustibacter peucedani | reverse complement strand
GACGACGCGCTGCGGCTGGCGGCCGCCGTCCCGACCGTGCTGGCCGCGCTGCACCGGCTGCGCGCCGGACTCGAGCCGCTCGCCCCCCGCGACGACCTCGGCCACGCCGCCGCCTACCTCGCCCTGCTCACCGGCACCGAGCCCGACCCGCGCCAGGCCCGGGCGGTCGAGCGGTACCTCGTGCTGACCGTCGACCACGGCTTCAACGCCTCGACCTTCACCGCCCGCGTGGTCGCCTCGACCGGCGCCGACGTCGCCGCCTGCCTCGTCGCCGCGCTGGGCGCGCTCAGCGGACCGCTGCACGGCGGCGCCCCCAGCCGCGCGCTCGACACCCTGGACGCCATCGGCACCGCCGACCGCATCGACCCGTGGATCCGCGAGCGGGTGCTGCGCGGCGAACGGATCATGGGCTTCGGCCACGCGGTCTACCGCACCGACGACCCGCGCTCGGTGCTGCTGCGCGACACCGTGCGCGACCTCGCTGCCGGCGACGCGGACGCCGAGCGCCTGGTCGAGCTCGCCACCACCGTCGAGCGCCGGGTCGTCGAGATCCTGGCCGAGCTCAAGCCGGGACGCGAGCTGCACACCAACGTCGAGTTCTACGCCGGCGTGCTGATGGCCCTGGCCGGCCTGCCGCGCGAGATGTTCACCCCGACGTTCGCCGTCGCGCGGGTCGTCGGCTGGAGCGCCAACGTGCTGGAGCAGGCTCTCGACCCGAAGATCATCCGGCCCAGCGCCCGCTACGTCGGCCCACCCCCGCCGGCCCCCGTCCCGCTCCCCTGACCTCGATCCGACGCCGGGATCAGCCCTTCACCGCTCCTCCGAGCTCGCCGCTGCGCAGGAAGAGCCGCTGGAACACCAGGAACACCACGACCGGCACCACGGTCGAGATGAGCAGCGCGGCCAGGAAGACGTCGAGCTCGATGATCGGCTCGAGCGTCGGCAGCCGTACCGACAGCGGTTGCTTGGCCGGGTCGGGCAGCACCAGCAGCGGCCACAGGAAGTCCTTCCAGGCCGCCAGCACCGCGAACACCGACACGACGCCGAGCACCGGCTTCGACATCGGCAGCACCACCGACCAGAGCAGGCGCAGCGGCCCGGCTCCGTCGACCTCAGCCGCCTCGAAGACCTCGCGCGGCAGGCTGTCGAAGAACCGCGTCACGAGCACCACGTTGAACGCGCTCGCGCCGGCGGGCAGGCAGACGCCCCACCAGGAGTTGATGAACGAGCGGTGGATCACCGGCACGTCGAGGATCGTCAGGTAGAGCGGCACGAGCAGCACCACGGCCGGCACGAAGAGCGTCACCAGCACCGCGCCGTGCAGCACCCGCGCGTACCGCGGCCGCAGCACCGACAGCACGAAGCCGCCGGTGGTGGCCACCACCATCTGCGTCGCCCACGACCCGGCCGCGATGACGAGCGTGTTGACGAAGTAGTGGTCGAGCCGGACGTCGACCCACGCCGTGCGCAGGTTCGCGAGGTCGATCCCGTTCGGCCACAGGGCCATCGGCTGGCGCAAGGTGTCCTGCGTCGGCGTGACCGCGGCCTTGGCCAGCCACAGCAGCGGCCCGAGCGCCGCGACGACGAGCCCGATCAGCAGCACCGCGTACGCGGCGCGCCGAACCCATCGGGCCAGCGGGTGGCGCACGTCGCGCACCGTGGTGATGCCACGCGCCGTGGCGTCGGTCGGCCGCCGTCGTCCGTGCGCCCGTCGACGTCCGGACGACGGCGGCTCAGGGGCGCCCGGGTCGACCACCGTCGGGTCCGCCCGGCGGCCGGCGTCGAGCCCGACGCTCACGAGTCGCTCCACGAGCGCGTGAGGCGGAAGAACAGCAGCGAGAACAGCGCCAGGAACACCGCGAGCATCAGGCTCAGCGCCGCAGCCGCGCCGTAGTCGCCGCCGAGGCTGTTGCCGAAGGCGTAGTCGTAGATCATCAGCAGCACCGTCGTGGTCGCGTTGTCAGGACCGCCTCGGGTGAACAGGTACGGCTCGAGGAAGACCTGCGCCGTCCCGATGATCTGCAGCACCAGCGTCACGAGCATGACGCCGCGCAGCTGCGGCAGCGTCACGTGCCAGACCTTGCGCCAGAGGCCGGCGCCGTCGACGTCCGCCGCGTCGTACAGCTCGGCCGGCACCGCGACCAGAGCTGCGAGGTAGATGATCACCGTCCCGCCGGCAGCGGCCCACGTCGCCTCCAGCACCAGCGACGGCATCGCCGAGGTGGCGGAGTCCAACCAGGAGAACGGCCCTAGCCCCACCCAGCCGAGCACCGTGTTGAAGACGCCGGTGGGTGAGGAGTCGTAGAAGAACCGCCAGAGCAGCACCGCCACCACCGGCGGGACGACGACCGGCAGGTACGCCAGCACCGTGAACAACCCGCGCGCCCGGCGCAGGTCGCTCATCAGCACCGCCAGCAGCAGCGGCACCGGGTAGCCCATGACGAGGGCCAGCAGCGCGAACCAGGCGGTGTTGCGCACCGCCGTCGGGAGCAAAGGGTCGCCGAGCACCTGGCGCACGTTGTCGAGCCCGACGAACACCGGCTCGGTCACGAGGTTGGTCTGCTGCAGGCTCATCACGACCGCGCGGACGATCGGGTACCAGCTGAAGAGCGCGAACACCACGACCAGCGGAGCCGCGAGCAGCAGGGTGGTGAGCCCGCCGTCGCGGACCCACCGGAGAGGCGTCCTGCGCCGCCGCCCGGCCCGCACGGGGTGCGGGCGGCGGCGCAGGAGCGCTGGGGTGCTCGACATCGGGTCAGGCGCCTACTTCTTCCGCACCAGGGCTTGCGCCGCGGTGTTCGCCTTGGCCAGCACCTGGTCGACGTCGGCGTTCTTGTCGGTCAGCACCTTCTGCACCACGCCGTCGAGCAGGGCGTAGAGCTCCTGGGTGTGCGACGACGGCTCCGGCACGAGCTTCTGCTGGTTGATCCCGTCGGTGAACGTCGACATCTGCGCCAGGGGCACGTTGACGTACGGCTTGATCCACTCGTTGTACTTCGTCAACGTGGCGGCGTCGAAGACCGGCAGCTGCGGCGTGCCGACCGGCTGCTTGCCGTCGCTGAGCGTCTTGGCGTCGGCCTGCGCCGCCGTCTGGTCGGCCAGCTTGCGCATGTAGTAGTAGTCGTTCCAGCGCACCGCGGCGTCGGCCTGCGCCTTGGTCGCCTTGGCGCTGACCGCCACGATCGAACCGCCGCCGAGGATGCCGGCGTCCGGCGAGCTCGACATCGGCAGCAGGGCCAGGCCGTAGTCGTCGGACTTCACGGCGTTCTGCTGCACCAGCGCGTTGTAGACGTCGGAGCCGCTGACGTACATGCCGGCCTTGCCCGCGGCGAAGGTCTGGTTGATGCCGCTCCAGTCGAGCAGCGCGCCGTTGCCGACGGAGTTGTCCTCCCAGCGCATGGCCTTGAGCAGCGTCAGCACCTGCTTCGTGCCGTCGTTGTCGACCGTGGCCGTGACCGTGTCGCCGTCCGCCTGCTCCATCCGGCCGCCGAACGCGTAGGTCAGCGTCGTGAGGTCCCAACCACCGGTGTTGCCCTTGCTCATCAGCACGAAGCCGGGCTGGCCGGTCTTGTCGTGGATCGCCTTGGCGTCGGCGCGCACCTCGTCCCAGGTGGTCGGCGGCTGGTCGGGGTCGAGCCCGGCCTGCTGGAAGAGCGCGCGGTTGTAGTGCAGACCCATGCCGTAGACCTGCGTCGGCAGGCCGTAGATCTTGCCGTCAGGACCCTGCGCCGCAGCGAGCACCGAGGGGTTGAACTGCGCCGCGTACGGCAGCGCCTTCACCTGGGAGGTGAGGTCGGCGATCTGCCCGCGCTCGATCAGGCCCTTGCCGTCGGTGAACGGCACGCGGAAGGACGTCGGCAGCGTGCCTCCCGCGAGCTGGGCCGCGAAGGTCTCGCCTTTCCACTCCCACTCCTTGGGCTGCACCGTGATGTTCGGGTTGTCCTTCATGAAGGCCGCGACCTGGGCCTTGAAGGTGTCGATGGTCGCCTGCTCGCTGCCCGGGCGCCAGCCCTCGACCGAGATGGTGACCTTGCCGTCCTTGCCGTCCTGGGCCTCGGAGTCCTTGCCGACCGAGCTGCCGCAGGCGGCGAGCAGGCTGGCGGCGACGACGGCGAGCGCGCTCGCCGTGGCCGTGGTGCGCGTGCGTGAGGACATCGTCGTCGCTCCTTGGGGTGGTGTGCGGGTACGGGCGTGCGGGTGGGGCGTCGTTCAGGGGACCGGGGCGTCCAGCCAGGCGGTCGTGTCCGCCGGCAGCCGACCTCCCTCCAGCGGGGCGCTGCTGAGCAGCACGCGGTCGTGGGCCGGCAGGTCCACCGGCTCGTCGCGCAGGTTGGTGACGCAGACCAGGTGCGGCCCGCGGCGGAAGGCGAGGACGCCGGCCGGCACCTCGTCGTCCGGCAGCCACTCGAACGGTCCGTCGCCGAGGTCCTCGTGCTCGCGCCGCATCCGCAGCGCGGCGCGGTAGAGCCGCAGCGTCGAGCGCGGGTCGCCCTGCTGGGCCTGCACCGTCAGCGGCCCCCAGGTGGTCGGCTGCGGCAGCCAGGGCGTCGCGGGGCTGCCGGCCGGCGGGCTGCTGAAGCCGTACGGCGGCGCCTGTCCCGACCACGGCAGCGGCACCCGGCAGCCGTCGCGGCCGGGGTCGACGCCGCCGGACCGCTCGTGCATCGGGTCCTGCAGCGCGTCGAGGGGGAGGTCCTCGACCTCGGGCAGCCCCAGCTCGTCGCCCTGGTAGACGTAGACGCTGCCCGGCAGCGCCAGGCTCAGCAGGGCGGCGGCCCGGGCCCGGCGCAGCCCGAGGTCGAGGTCGGTGGGGGTGCCGAACCGCTTGCGGTCGAAGGCGAACGACGTGTCGTCGCGGCCGTACCGCGTGACCGGGCGCGTGACGTCGTGGTTGGCCAGCACCCAGGTGGCCGGCGCGCCGGTCGACCGGTGCAGCGCCGTCGTCGCGGTGATCGAGGCCCGCAGCGCGTCGACGTCCCAGGGGCAGGTGAGGAAGTCGAAGTTGAACGCCGTGTGCAGGACGCCGGGCCCGAGGTAGCGGGCGAACCGGTCGGCGTCCGGCAGCCACAGCTCGCCGACCAGCGCTCGGCCGCCGTACTCGTCGGCGATCCGCCGCCACGACCGGTAGACCTCGACCAGCTCGTCGCGGTCGACGTAGGGGTGCTCGCCCGGGCGCGGGTCGGCCGGGAGGTCGGGCAGCGCGGGGTCCTTGACCAGCAGGGCGGCCGAGTCGATCCGCACGCCGGCGACGTCGCGGTCGAACCAGAACCGCAGCACGTCCTCGAGCTCGGCGCGCACGTCGGGGCAGTCCCAGTTCAGGTCGGGCTGGCCGGGCGCGAACAGGTGCAGGTACCACTCGCCGGGCGTGCCGTCGGCGGACGTCGTCCGCGACCACGCCGGGCCGCCGAACTCCGAGGACCAGTCGTTGGGCGGCTCGGCGCCGTCCGGGCCGCGACCGGGACGGAACCAGAACCGCGCGCGCTCGGCCGAGCCCGGCGCGGCCGCGAGAGCCTGCTGGAACCAGGCGTGCTGGTCCGACACGTGGTTCGGGACGACGTCCACGACCGTGCGCAGCCCGAGCCGGTGGGCGGTCGCGATGACCTCCTCGGCCAGCGCGAGGTCGCCGAACAGCGGGTCGACCGCGCGGTAGTCCGCGACGTCGTAGCCGCCGTCGGCCATCGGCGAGGGGTACCAGGGCGTGAACCAGATGGCGTCGACGCCGAGCTCGCGCAGGTACGGCAGCCGCTCGAGGACGCCGAGCAGGTCGCCCACGCCGTCGCCGTCGCCGTCGGCGAAGCTGCGCGGGTAGAGCTGGTAGATCGCGGCGCTGCGCCACCACTCCAGGTCGGACGACCAGCGGTGGCGGGTGGCGGACGGCACGGCGGCGGGACGCTCCTCGCGCTCGACGGCGTCCTGCACGGCCATCCGCGTCCTCCTCGTCCCTGGTTGATCTGGACGCGGACACTACGCATTCGCGATGGATCAGCGCAAGAACTTGACACACGAAGTTCAGAAACGCGATCACGGCAGCACGGCAGGGCCGGGCGACGCGAGAGAGCGGGGCGGTCAGGCCTGGGGGGCGCGGCCGCTGGAGCGGCGCACGACGAGCTCGGGCTCGAAGAGCAGCTCGTCCGGCTGGGTCTGCTCGCCCGCGACCTGCCGCAGCAGCAGGTCGACCGCCGCGCGGCCCATGGCCTCGATCGGCTGGCGCACCGTGGTCAGCGGCGGCTCGGTGCAGCTCATCAGGGCCGAGTCGTCGTACCCGACCACCGAGACGTCCTCGGGCACGCGCAGCCGCGCCCGGCGCACGGCGCGGATCGCGCCGAGCGCGAGCGGGTCGCTCGCGCACACCAGGCCGGTGACCCCCCGCCCGACCAGCCGGGTCGCCGCGGCCTGGCCGGCCTGCAGCGAGTACTGGCTGCGGACGACGTGGGCGTCGTCCAGCGTGATGCCGGCGTCCTGCGCGACGAGCCGCGCGGTGGCCAGCTTGCGCTCCGAGGGTACGTGGTCCTCGGGGCCAAGCACGAGCCCGATGTCCCCGTGCCCCAACGCGATCAGGTGCCCCATGGCCTGCTCGACGGCACTGGCGTCGTCGCACACCACGCGCGGCACGGGCAGCTCGTCGATGGCGGCGTTCAGCAGGACGGCGGGCAGCCCGCGGTCGAGCAGCCGGGCGTAGTGCGCGTGGTCGGCGTCGCGCTGCGAGTACAGGCCACCGGCGAAGATCACGCCCGCCACGCGCTGCTGCACGAGCAGGTCGACGAAGTCCGACTCCGAGACCCCGCCGGCGGTCTGGATGCAGAGCACCGGCGTCATGCCGTTCTGCGCGAGCGAGGCGCCGAGCACCTCGGCGAACGCCGGGAAGATCGGGTTCTGCAGCTCGGGGATCACCAGGCCGACCAGCCTGGCGCGCTCGCCGCGCAGCTTGGTCGGACGCTCGTAGCCGAGCACGTCGAGGGCGGTCAGGACGCTCTCGCGGGTGGCGTCCGAGACGCCGGGCTTGCCGTTCAGCACACGGCTGACCGTCGCCTCGCTCACCCCGACGCGACGCGCGACCTCTGCAAGCCGTCTCGACACGGGCGCAAGTCTAGGACGACGCCACGCAAGTCAGCGCACGCGACCGCGCGGGCGCAGCGGCGAGGTCGGCAGGTCGGGGGCCGGCAGGGGCGGGCCGTCGAAGCCGACCACCTGCCCGAACTCGGTGCCGCCGTCCAGCCCGGCCATCCAGGTCGAGCGGGCGGTCACGATCTCGTCGTGGGTGCGCGCCACGAAGTTCCACCACATGACGATCTCCTCCTCGAACGGCTCGCCGCCGAGCAGCAGGCACCGGCCGGCGTCCGGGCTGCTGACCTCGAGCTCGTCGCGCCCGTCGCCGAGGTACAGCAGGCGGCCGGGGGTGAGGAACTCGCCGTCGACCTCGACCGTGCCGCTGGTGACGACGACGGCGTGCTCGAAGGCCGGGTCGAGCGGCACCACGGCCGGGCCGCGGACGTCGAGGTCGGCGCCCACCAGCGGCGAGTGCACCTGGGCCGTGCTGGTCGCACCGGCCAGGGTGCCGACGAGCACCGTGGCGCTGACGTCGTCCCCGAGCTCGACCCGGGGCAGGTCGGTGACGTGCTCGAACCGCGGCTCGACGTGGCGCGCGCCGTCGGGCAGGGCGATCCACAGCTGGGCGCCGTGCAGCTGCGGCGGGCGGTCGGCCGGCGACTCCTCGGAGTGCGAGATGCCGCGGCCGGCGGTCATCAGGTTGAGCTGGCCGGGCGTGACCAGCTGCAGGGTGCCGAGGCTGTCGCGGTGCTCGACCGTGCCCTCCAGCAGCCAGCTGACGGTCTGCAGGCCCACGTGCGGGTGCGGCGGCACGCGCATGCCGGGCATCGTGATGACGGCGTCCGGGCCGTAGGTGTCGACGAAGCACCAGGCGCCGACCATGCGGCGGTCGCGGTGCGGCAGCGTGCGGTTGACCAGGTTGGTCTTCGAGATCGGGACGTCGCGCCCCTCGACGACCTCGTGCACCGGTCCGCCCGGCGCGTCGGCGACCGACACGGTTTCCGCCGGGTGCGCCTCACGGTTGCTCACGCAACCACCCTACGGCCGCCCCCGCCGTCCAGCCCCTCCCGCGACCCGTCCGGGCACGTTCCCAAGAAATCGCCGCGGAACCGGTCTCGAAAGGGCGATCTCCCAAGAAGGTGCCCCGAACGGGCGGGGGAACGGGCGCAGCGCCGCACCCCGCCCCCGGGGTACGGCGCTGCACGTCTCGGACGACGCCCGCCACCGTGGGCGGGCGACGCGGTCAGCTGCGCTGCTGCGGGATGCCGGCGAGCAGCTGACGGACCTCGTCCTCGGGGTAGCGACGGTGGCCGCCGAGGGTGCGGATCGAGGTCAGCTTGCCGGCCTTCGCCCAGCGCGTGACGGTCTTCGGGTCGACGCGGAACAGTGCCGCGACCTCGGCCGGCGTCAGCAGCGACTGCGCGTCGGGGGTCTTGGTGGCCATCGCAACTCCTTCAACGTCCGCACCCAGGCGATGCGGTTCCTCCCGCAATCATCCTCCCTGCACCCCGTGAAGGGAACAATCCGGACGGATCATTGTGGACCGCCCACCTTGACTAGTCATTCGGCCCCGATCACCACGGAGGGTGACTAGTCGCTAGGACGAACGCGCCAGGAGCTGCACCCTGCGCCACCGGGTGGTCCACCGACGGTAAGCAGCCGCCGCCGAGGTCGCGTCACCCTCCGCGAGCGCCGCCAGGCCCTCGCAGACGTCGGACGCCGAGTCGTCGTCCGCCAGGTGCGCCTCGCCCAGCAGGTCGGCGAGACCCGCGTAGTCGAGCTCGACCCGGCTGCGGGGGTCGAACTCCTCCAGCCAGCGGCCGACGTCCTCGATCTCCTCGACCAGGTCGAGCACCCCGAGCGCCTCGCGGGCGGTGCGCAGCGCCACGGCGGCCCGACGGCGCGCGGCCGACATCGCCGTCCGGTAGGTCAGCGAGCGCCCGTCGCCGAGCACGAGCCGGCGCTCGTCGGCCGCGAAGGGCACGAACCACGCGACCGGCACGTGCCAGGCGACCGTGCGCGAGAACAGCCGCCCCTCGCCGCCGGCCACCAGGTGCGCCGCCAGGTCGGCCGCCGCCTGCTCGCGCAGCACCGGGGGCACGGCCTCGCCCGGCAGCTCGTCGTGCTCGAGGTCGGGGCTGCCGAGCTTCTGCCAGACCGCCAGCCGGGGCTGCTGCGGGCAGACGAAGAGCTCGCCGTCGTCCTCGAGCAGCAGCGCGTCGTGGCTCTCGGTGGGCGGCACGGGCACCGGCGGACGGCCGGCCAGCCGCCGCACGGTGTCGTGGAACAGCCCGGCCTCGACCTCGGCGCGGGTCGGCGGGTCCTCGGCGTAGCGGGTCCATCGCGACCGCGCCTCGGCCGGCAGGTGCTGCACGGGCTCGTAGACGCGCAGGTGCGCCTGGTACGGCGGGCGACGGGTCACGGTGGGCACACCCCCAGGGTGTCACCCCGCGCCGGTTCTAGGCTGAGGCGCACCGGGGTCGACGACGCCCCCGGACGGCGGCGCCGGCCTCACGAGGGCCGCGGCCACGAGCCCGAGGAGTCACGACCGTGACCAGCACCACCACCCACCGGCGCAGCGAGGACGGCACCGACGTCTTCGGCGGCGACCACGAGCAGGTCGTCTTCTGCCACGACCCCGAGTCCGGGCTCCGCGCGATCGTCGCGCTGCACAGCACGGCGCTCGGTCCGGGCCTGGGCGGCACGCGCTTCTACCCGTACGCCAGCACGCAGGAGGCCGTCGCCGACGTCCTGCACCTGTCGCGCGGCATGACGTACAAGAACGCGGTCGCGGGTCTCGACCACGGCGGCGGCAAGGCCGTCATCATCGGGGACCCGTTGCGCGACAAGACTCCTGAGCTGCTGAAGGCGTACGGGCGGTTCGTGCAGAGCCTGGGCGGGCGCTACGTCACGGCGTGCGACGTCGGCACGTTCGTCGCCGACATGGACGTGGTCGCCACCACCTGCGACTTCGTCACCGGCCGCAGCGAGGCGCTCGGCGGCGCGGGCGACTCCTCGGTGCTGACCTCGCTCGGCGTGTTCCAGGGCATGCGCGCCGCGGCCGCCCACCGCTGGGGCGCGCCGACGCTCGACGGACGGCGGGTCGGCATCGCAGGGGTCGGCAAGGTCGGCCACCTGCTCGCCGACCTGCTGCTCGAGGACGGCGCGGACGTCGTCGTCACCGACGTGTCGGCCGGCGCGGTCGACCGCGTGCGCCAGGAGCACCCCGAGGTGGCGGTGGTCGGCTCGACCGACGAGCTGGTCGACGCCGAGCTCGACGTCTACGCACCCTGCGCCCTCGGCGGCGCCCTCACCCCGGACGTCGTCGCCCGGCTGCGCGCGACCGTGGTCTGCGGCGCGGCGAACAACCAGCTGGCCGAGCCCGAGGTGGCCGACCTGCTCGTGGCCCGCGGCATCACCTACGCGCCGGACTACCTGGTGAACTCCGGCGGCGTGATCCAGGTGGCCGACGAGCTGCACGGGTTCTCGTTCGAGCGCGCCCGCGAGCGCACGCTGCGGATCTTCGACGCGACGACGTCCGTGCTGGAGGAGGCGGCTCGCGAGCAGGTGGCGCCCTCGGTGGCGGCCGACCGGCTCGCCGAGCGGCGGATCGCCGCGGTGCCGGCCGACCAGCGGATGCTGCTGCCGCACCCGGCCACCGGGCGGCGCTGAGCGCCTGCGCGCCTCGGCGCGTGCTCCGGTCGGGTGGTGCCCGCCCGGCCGGAGCACGGCGGGTCGCCGGAACCCGATCTGACGATGTACCGTTGGGCCCACGACGAGATCACACGAATCCGGGGCCGCTCCAGCCGCCCCGGTCGACGCATGAGGGGGTCGACGCTATGGGTCGCGGCCGCGCCAAGGCCAAGCAGACCAAGGTCGCCCGGGAGCTGAAGTACTACAGCCCTGACACCGACTTGACTGCCCTCCAGCGAGAGCTCCACGGCGGTACGCCGGCGTGGGCCGATCCCGTCGCCAAGGAGACCGACTCCTCCGACGAGGACGACGACTACCAGAGCTGGGCGTCCGGCGACCGCTGAGCGGTCCCGACCTGCCCGGCCGGCTCACACCGGCTGGGTGCCGACCATCCGGACGGCCCCGCCGTCCACGCCCTTGGCTCCCTGCGTGACGTCGCCGTCCTGACGCGTGCCGTCGGCCTGCCGCACGGTGCCCAGCACCCACGCGGGCAGGCCGCGCGCCTGCAGCCGGGCCACGGCGGCGTCCGCGCTGCTCGCGCTGACCACGGCGATCATGCCGACGCCGAGGTTCAGCGTGCGCTCGAGGTCGTCGAGCGGCACCTGCCCGAGCCGGCGCACGAGGCCGAAGACGGGGGCGGGCGTCCAGCTCGAGCGCTCGACCACGGCCTCCAGCCCCCGCGGCAGCACGCGCGCGAGGTTGGCGCCGAGCCCACCGCCGGTGACGTGGCTGACGGCGTGGGTCTCGATGCCGTCGTCGCGGCCGCCGCGCACGAGGTCGAGCACGTCCTGGGCGTAGACCCGGGTCGGCTCGAGCAGCTCCTCGCCGACGGTGCGGCCCAGCTCGTCGACGTGCCGCTCGAGCTCCCAGCCGCTGACCTCGAGCACCCGGCGCACCAGCGAGTACCCGTTGGAGTGCAGCCCGGACGACGCCATGCCCACCAGCACGTCGCCGTCGCGCACCCGGTCGGGCCCAAGGACGTCGTCCGCCTCGACCACTCCGGTCACCGCGCCGGCGACGTCGTACTCCCCGGGCGCGAGCAGGCCCGGGTGCTCGGCGGTCTCGCCGCCGGCCAGGGCGCACCCCGCCGCGACGCACGCCTCGGCGATGCCCCGGACGACGGCCGCGATCCGCTCGGGCACCACCGCGCCGCAGGCGATGTAGTCGGTCATGAACAGCGGCTCGGCCCCGGCGACGACGATGTCGTCGACGACCATGCCGACCAGGTCGAAGCCGATGGTGTGGTGGACGTCGAGCCGCTGGGCGATCTGCACCTTGGTGCCGACGCCGTCGGTGCTGGTGGCGAGCAGCGGCCGCTTGTAGGCCTTGAGCGCGCTGACGTCGAACAGCCCGGCGAACCCGCCCAGACCGCCGACGACCTCCGGACGCCGGGTCTTGGCGACCCACGCCTTCATCAGCTCGACGGCGCGGTCGCCGGCCTCGACGTCGACCCCGGCCCCCGCGTACGTGACGGGCTGGACGTCGCCCACGGACCGGTCCACGGAACCGCTCACGGGCGCGAGAGGGCGTCGGGCGCGCCGCCGGACAGGCCGGTGGGCACGCCGTCCGCGTCGCGCGAGCCGCGGCCGAGCTCGAGACCGGGCAGCGTCTCCAGCACGTTCTTGCCCAGCTGGTCGGCGTCCGGCAGGGCCACGGGGTACTCGCCGGTGAAGCAGGCCCGGCACAGCCGGTCCTTGGGCTGGTTGGTGGCGGCGATCATGCCGTCCTCGCTGATGTAGCCGAGGCTGTCGGCACCGATGCTGGCGCGCACCTCCTCGACGCCCAGGCCGGTGGCGATCAGCTCGGCCCGGCTGGCGAAGTCGATGCCGTAGAAGCAGGGCCAGCTCACCGGCGGGCTCGAGATGCGCACGTGCACCTCGGCGGCCCCGGCCTCGCGCAGCATGCGGACCTGCGCGCGCTGGGTGTTGCCGCGCACGATCGAGTCGTCGACGACGACCAGGCGCTTGCCGCGGATGACCTCGGTGAGCGGGTTGAGCTTGAGCCGGATGCCGAGCTGGCGGATCGTCTGGCTCGGCTGGATGAAGGTGCGCCCGACGTAGGAGTTCTTCACGAAGCCCTGGCCGAACGGGATGCCGCTGGCCTCGGCGTAGCCGATCGCGGCGGGCGTGCCCGACTCCGGGACGCCGATCACGAGGTCGGCCTCGGCCGGGTGCTCGGCCGCGAGCCGTCGTCCCATCTCGACCCGCGCCTCGTGCACGACCCGGCCGCTGATCGTCGTGTCGGGGCGCGCGAGGTAGACGAACTCGAAGACGCAGCCCTTGGGCTCGGGCTCGGCGAAGTGGCTGGAGCGCAGGCCGTCGGCGTCGATGACGACGAGCTCGCCCGGCTCGATCTCGCGGATGAAGCTGGCGCCGATGGTGGCCAGGGCCGGCGTCTCGCTGGCGACCACCCAGCCGCGCTCGAGCCGGCCGAGCACCAGCGGGCGGATGCCGTGCCGGTCGCGCGCCGCGTACAGGGTGCTCTCGTCCATGAAGACCAGGCTGAACGCGCCGCGCAGCTCGGGCAGGATCTCGAGCGCGGTGGCCTCGAGGCTGTGGTCGGGGTCGCCGGCCAGCAGGGCGGTGACCAGCGCGGTGTCGGTGGTGTTGCCGCGACCGAGCTCGCCGGCGGCCTGGGTGCCGTACCGCTGCTGGACGACGCGTCGCAGCTCGGCCGAGTTGGTGAGGTTGCCGTTGTGCGCCAGGGCGACGGTGCCGCCCGCGGTGTTGCCGAGCGTGGGCTGGGCGTTCTCCCACACGCTGCCGCCGGTGGTCGAGTAGCGCGTGTGCCCGATGGCCAGGTGGCCCGGCAGGCTCGCGAGGGCGGTCTCGTCGAAGACCTGGCTGACCAGCCCCATGTCCTTGTAGACCAGCAGGCGGTGGCCGTCGCTGGTCGCGATGCCGGCGCTCTCCTGGCCGCGGTGCTGCAGCGCGTACAGCCCGTAGAAGGTCAGCTTGGCGACCTCTTCGCCCGGGGCCCAGATGCCCATGACACCGCAGGCGTCCTGGGGGGACTTCTCGCCGGGGAGCAGGTCGTGGGTCAGCAGCCCGTCGCCTCGTGCCACCCCACGAGTGTTGCACAGCGAGCGGTCAGCGACGGCCCCGGTCGAGGACGACGGCCACGACCCCGCCGGCCAGCGCGCCCAGCAGGCCGAGCCCGATCGCCAGGTAGCCGACCAGCGGGCCGCGGCCCGTGCCGGGCTCGGTCGGCCCGGCCAGTCCCGCGACCACCGCGACCAGCACGCCCAGCACCGCGCCTGTGCCGAGGAACACCGGGTAGCGCGGCGCGCGGCGTACCCGCAGCTCGCGGGGTCGCTGCTGCTCGTCGCTCCCGGACGTCGGCTCGCTCACGCCGTCGACGGTATCCGGGCGCCCGCGGTCGCACCGGACGGACCCTCCCGCCGGAGCGTTCCCCGTCCTGGCACGTCGTGCCCCAGCGGGGAACTCTCCGGAGAGCGAGCCCGACCCGCGCGGTCGCTCAGCCGGCGAAGGTCGCCTCGAGCGTGATCGGCACGGCCTTCAGGGCCGCGCTGACCGGGCAGTTCTCCTTGGCGTCCTGCGCGGCCTGCTCGAACTGCTCGGCCGTGATGCCCGGGACGTCGCCGCGCACCGTGAGCGCGATGCCGGTGATGCCGGTGCCGGGCTGGAAGGTCACCTCGGCGGTGGTGTCGACCGACGTCGGCGGCGTGCCCGCCTGGGCCAGCCCGTGCGAGAGCGCCATCGAGAAGCAGGTCGAGTGCGCGGCGGCGATGAGCTCCTCGGGGCTCGTGCGCCCGTTCGCCGCCTCGGCCCGCGAGGGCCACGTCACGGCGTAGGTGCCGATGCCGGAGGACTGCAGGGTCACCTCGCCGGACCCCTCCATGAGGGACCCCTCCCAGTGGGCGGCGGCGGTGCGGGTCGTGGCCATCTGACGCTCCTTCGTCGGGGAGCTCCGAACCTACAACCGCGACTCGCCGGCCGCCGCCCCGTCCAACCGCTGCGCCAGCCACACCGGCAGCACCGACGCCAGCACCAGCACCACCGCGACCACGTTGACCACCGGCGCCTGGTTGGGCCGGAACAGGTTGTTGAAGATCCAGATCGGCAGGGTCGGCGAGCCCGGACCGGCGGTGAACGTCGTCACCACGATCTCGTCGAAGCTCAGCGCGAAGGCCAGCAGGCCCCCGGCCACGAGGGCCGACCGGAGCACCGGGAACGTCACCAGCCGGAAGGTCGTCCACGGCCGCGCCCCGAGGTCGGCCGACGCGATCTCGAGCGACCCGCTGCTGCGGCGCAGCCGGGCCGTCACGTTGTTGAAGACCACGACGATGCAGAACGTCGCGTGGCCGACGATGATCGTGAAGAGCCCGGCGCCGATGCCGAAGACCGGCCCCAGCACGTTCTGGATCACCGACTGCAGCGCGATGCCGGTGACGATGCCGGGCAGCGCGATCGGCAGGACGACGAGCAGCGAGATCGCCTGCCGTCCGAAGAACGAGTACCGCGTCAGGGCGAGCGCCAGCAACGTGCCCAGCACCAGCGCGAGCGCGGTCGCCCCCAAGCCGGCCTCGACCGACGTCCGGAGCGCGTCGCGCGGACCCTGGGCGTGCAGCGCGAGGTCCCACCAGCGCAGCGTGAAGCCGGGCGGCGGCCAGCCGAAGGTGCGGTCGCTGTTGAACGAGTTGAGCGCCACGACGGCCAGGGGCGCGTAGACGAAGACCAGCACCACCAGCCCGAACACCCACAGGCCGGCGCGGGCGCGCGAGGTCAGGCGCACGACGTCCCCCTCACAGGTTGTCCAAGGCGCCGGTGCGCCGGACGGCGAGCAGGTAGGCGACCATGATCACGACCGAGGCGGTGCCGAGGGCAGCCGCGAACGGCAGGTCGAGCGTGATGTTCTGCAGGACGGCGGTGCCGAGCACCTGCACCTTGCCGCCGACGATCTGCACCGCGATGTAGTCGCCCAGGCTGAGCGAGAAGGTGAAGACGGTGCCGGCCGCGATCGAGGGCAGCAGCGCCGGCAGCACCACCCGGCGGAAGGTCACGAGGTTGCCCGCCCCGAGGTCGGCCGACGCCTGGAGGTGCGAGTCCGGCAGCCGCTCGAGACCGGCGTACACCGGCAGCACCATGTACGGCAGCCACAGGTAGGTCAGCGTCAGCACCACCGCGACGAGCCCGTAGCCCGGCGTGCCGCCGAAGGTCGAGTCGAGGACGCCGTCCGGGCCGAGCACCGCGCGCCAGGCGTACGCCTTGACCAGGTAGCTCGCCCACAGCGGCACGAGCACCAGCGCCACCAGCAGCCGCCGGGCGCGCGGTGGCGCGACCTTGGCCATGAAGAACGCGAACGGCACCGCCAGCAGCATGCAGAGCACCGTGACGCAGACCGCGATGAGCAGCGTGCGACCGATGATCTTCAGGTACACCGGGTCGGTGACCAGGCCCTGCAGGTTCTCGAGCGTGAAGGTGCGCACGACCTGGTTGGTGAACGGGTCTGTCGTCCAGACCGCGGTGGCGAAGATCGCCGCCAGGGCGCCGAGGTAGGCGACGACGAGCCACAGCATCGGCGGGGCCAGCAGCCCGGCCAGCGTCAGCCGTCGTCGCACGTCGTCACCTCCTCGGCGCACCAGCAGTGATCAGTCAGATGCCAGGAACCGCAGCGGTTCTCAGCTGTTGCGGACGTCGGTCCAGGCCTTGGTCCACTCGGCGTAGTCGGTGCACTTGACGTCGGTGCGCCCGTCGAGGCACTGCGGGATCGGCGTCGTCCAGTAGTAGACCTTGGAGAAGTAGTCCTCGTCGGCCGCGTGGAAGACGTCGCAGTGCTCGGGCGAGGAGGTCTCGTCGCACGACTTACGGTTGGCCGGCGCCTCGCCGAAGTACTCGGCCACCTCGGCGTTCACCTTCGGGGAGACGATGTGGTCGATGAACTTGTAGCCGCAGGCCTTGTGCTGCGACTTGGCGCCCACCATCCAGGTGTCCGACCAGCCGGTCGCGCCCTCCTTCGGCAGCACCACGTCGACCGGGGCCTTCTCGCCCTGCGCGACGTTGGCGATGACCTGCCAGGTGGTGCCGACGACGCTCGAGCCCGCCTTGAACGCCTGCACCTCCTTCAGGTAGTCCGACCAGTACTCGCTCACGTTGGCCTTCTGCGCCTTCAGCAGGTCGACGGCTGCGGCCAGCTGCTTGCTGTCGAGCGCGTACGGGTCCTTGATGCCGAGGTCGGGCTTGGTCGACATGAGGTACAGCGCGGCGTCGGCGATGTAGATCGGTGAGTCGTAGGCCGTCACCGCACCCTTGTAGGCCGAGCTGCCGTCGAAGACCACCGACCACGAGTCGGGCGCCGGATTCACCTTGTCGGTGCGGTACATCAGCAGGTTGGCACCGCGGCCGTGCGGGATGCCGTAGGCGACGCCCTTCACCGAGTTCCACGGCTTGTTCTTCAGCGAGTCGAAGATGTCCGGGTAGTTGGTGATGAGCGAGGTGTTCATCGGCTCGACGTCGCCGGCGGCGATGAGGCGCAGCGTCGCGTCGCCGGACGCCGACACGACGTCGTACTGCCCGGTGCGCATGAGCTGCACCGCCTCGTCGCTGGTGCCGAACGTCTTCACGTTGACGTTGCAGCCGGACGACTTCTCGAAGTCGCTGACCCAGTCGACGGTCTTGTCGTTGCTGCCGTCCTCGACGTAGCCCGGCCAGGCGAGGACGTTGACCTCGCCCTCCGGGTCGCCGAGGGCCTTCAGGGCCGAGAGCTTGGGCGGGGTGAAGCCGCCCTGCGCGGCGTCGGCCTTGCTGCCGCCGCTGTCGTTGCCGCACGCGGCGAGCGCGAGCGCGGCGACCGCCCCCGCGGCCACCACGGCCAGGGTGTTCCTACGCATGGGCTGCTCCTTCGTCCGTCGGTACGTCCATCACGTGCTCGTCGCGCCAGACGAGGGTCACGGGATCACCGCGCCGCACCGCCTGGTCGAGGTCAGAACCGTTCTGCTGCAGCACGACCAGGGATCCACCGGCGTCCAGGTCGGTGACGACGCGGCTGACCGGCCCGGCGTACACGACCTCGCGGACGACGGCGGACGTCGACCGCTCGCCGTCGCGCGCTGCCGCACCGCGCGGCACGACCCGCAGCTTCTCGGGACGGATGCCGAACGTTCCCGGCCGGCCCACCACGTGGGTCGCGGTCTCGCCCTGCAGCAAGTTCGACGTCCCGACGAAGCCGGCGACGAAGGCCGTCGCGGGCTGCTCGTAGACGTCGGCCGCCGCGCCGACCTGCTCGACCCGGCCGGCGTTGAAGACGGCGATCCGGTCCGAGAGCGTCAGCGCCTCCTCCTGGTCGTGCGTGACGAACAAGAAGGTGATGCCCACCTCGCGCTGGATCGCCTTGAGCTCGACCTGCATCTGCTCGCGCAGCTTGAGGTCGAGGGCGCCGAGCGGCTCGTCGAGCAGCAGCACGCGCGGCCGGTTCACCAGCGCGCGGGCCAGGGCGACCCGCTGGCGCTGCCCGCCCGACAGCTGGCCGGGGCGCCGTGACGCGAGGTGCGGCAGCCGCACCTGCTCCAGGGCCTCCCCGGCCCGCCGCCGCCGCTCGGCCGCGGGCACCTTCTTGACCCGCAGGCCGTACTCGACGTTCTGCTGCACGCTCAGGTGCGGGAAGAGCGCGTAGTCCTGGAAGACGGTGTTGACGTCGCGGTCGTAGGCCGGCGTGCGCGTCGTGTCGACGCCGGCCAGCTCGACGGTGCCGGCCGTCGGCTCCTCGAAGCCCGCGATGATCCGCAGCACCGTCGTCTTGCCCGACCCGCTGGGACCGAGCATGGAGAAGAACTCGCCGTCGGCGACGTCGAGGTCGAGGTCGTCGACGGCGACCACGGGCGGGTGGCCGGCGAACTCCTTGCGCACGCCGCGCAGCCGCACCGCCGGGGCTTCAGGGCTGGACACGGGCCAGAACCTATGACTTCATAGGTCAACGCGCAAGAGGCTGGCCGGGACGGAGGGGTGGCGTGGTCGCGAACGGCGCACGGCGGTCCGGCCCGCGCTTGTCCGGTGGCGCGCGAGCCGCGGTGTTCTCGCCGCTCGAGCCCACCGGCCGCGCCGAGGCCGTCACCCGCCGGCTGTCCGACGCCATCGCGCTCGGCCTGCTGCCGGACGACGAGCAGCTGCCGAGCGAGACCGACCTGGCCGAGCGCCTGGGCGTCTCGACCGTGACCGTGCGCGAGGCGCTGACCTCGTTGCGGGAGCAGGGACTGGTGCGCACCCGGCGTGGACGCGGCGGGGGCTCGTTCGTGTGCGCGCCGGACGACGCGGCGACCTCGGTGCTGCGCGCGCGGCTGCGCCGGTTCGGGCTCGGCGAGCTGCGCGACCTGGCCGACCACTACGCCGCGATCAGCGGCGCCTGCGCCCGGCTGGCGGCCGAGCGCGCCGACGAGAACGACCTCGCCCGGCTGGCCGCCGGCACCGAGCGGCTGGAAGCCGCGGCCGACGCCGGCGCCCGGCGTCGGGCCGAGGGCCAGTACCACCTCGAGCTCGCCGCGGCCGCTCAGTCGCCGCGGCTGACCCGCGAGGAGATCGCCCTGCAGAGCGCGGTCGGCCCGGTGCTGTGGCTGCCCTACTCGGACGACGGCGCGGTGGCCGACGCCTGCCGCGAGCACCGCCGGCTGCACGAGGCGGTGGCGGCGGGCGACGGCGCAGCGGCCCGGGCGGCGGCGGAGACGCACGTGGCGCAGATGTTCACCGCGGTGCGCGCGCTGCACGCGCAGGTCGGCCGGTCGTGACGGTCCTGCCCCACGCAGCCCGCCGGCGAGGGATGATGGTCGCGTGAGCGCCTCGGCCGACCTGACGACCTCGGGCGCGGACGTCGTCCGCGCCGTCGACGACGTCGGGGACCGCGTGCACGGGCTGCTCGACGGGCTGAGAACCGCTGTGGCAGAGGCGTTCTCGGGCGGTGTGGCGCCGACCCGCGAGGGCCTCTCGATCGAGGACCTCGCCGCCGCCGCGCTGCGCCTGCCCGACCTGCCCCTCGTCGGCGCGGGCTACGTGGCCGCGCCCGGCGCGCTCTCCGACGTCCCGTATTGGCTCGAGTGGTGGACGACGGACCGCGACGTCCCGGCCCCGACCGTCGAACGGCTGCAGGTGCAGACCGACCCGCGCGCTGACGACTTCCGCGACTACACCGCGCTCGCCTGGTTCGCCGGGCCGCGCGACGACGGCATGGCCCACCTCACGGGCCCGTACGTCGACTACCTGTGCACCGACGAGTACACGCTGACCTTCACCCAGCCGGTGCTGGTCGACGACCGCTTCGTCGGCGTCGTCGGTGCCGACCTGCACGTGCGCGGCCTCGAGGCCAGCGTGCTGCCGACCATGGAGCGGCTGACCACGCCGTCGACCCTGGTCAGCGCCACCGGGCGGGTCGTGACGTCGTCCGGGACGGGCTGGGTGACCGGCGACCTGGTGCGCGAGCTGCCGTCCGCGGACGGCGAGCTGCTGCGGTGCACGGCCGTGCCGCTGGCGCTGCTGCTGCCGCGTCAGCGCTGATCGAGCAGCGGCAGCAGGGCCGAGAGGTCGGCGCGCTCGCCGCTGGCCCGCACCTGCGCTGCCGCAACGGCTTCAGCCCAGGTAGTGGTGCCGGTCGCGAGCGCCAGCCAGGTGGCGGCGTCCGTCTCGACGACGTTGGGCGGCGTGCCGCGGGTGTGCCGCGGGCCCTCGAGGCACTGGGTGACCCCGAACGGCGGTACGCGCACCTCGACGGTGTGGCCGGGGGCCTGCTCGGCGAGCTCCTCGAGCGTGAAGCGCACCGCGGTGGCGAGCGTCGGGCGGTCGGCCGCGGTCGGGTCGGCGGACCACCGGACGACGGCCTGCCGGCCCTGCGCCGGGTCGACGCGACGACGGGTGGCCATGACCCGATGCTCGCACCCACCACCGACGTCGCGAGGATGGACCCATGACGGCGCGCTTCGACGAGGTCACCGCGGTGACCCGCACCGGTGACGGCACCTACTCGGCCGAGGTCGACCCGCAGTGGTCGATCGCCGGGCGCACCAACGGCGGCTACGCGCTGGCCCTGCTGGCGCGCGCGGCGCTGGCCGAGGTGGCGTCGGTGCGGGCCGCAGCCGGGCAGGGCGCGCTGCCGCACCCGCTGGCGGCGACCGCGTCGTACCTGTCGCCGGTGCCGTTCGGGCCGGTGGCACTGGAGGTCGCGGTGCTGCGCAACGGCCGCACGCAGGTGGCGACGCGGGTGCGCCTCACGAGCCCGGACGGCGAGCTGCGGGCCGAGGGGCTCGTGACCGTCGCCGCGCTCGGGGCCGACGTCGAGCCGGTGCACGACGGGGTGGCGGGGGTCTCGCTGCCGCCGCTGGAGGAGTGCGTGCGGCTGCCGGTGCAGGGTCCGGGCTTCGAGGTGCCGCTGATGGGCGTCGTGGCCGAGCACGTCGACCCGGCCTGCCTCGGGTGGGCCACCGGGTCGCCGTCCGGCGAGGGCGAGCTGCGCGGCTACCTGGCGTTCGACGACGGGCGCCCGCCGGACCCGTTGGCGCTGCTGCTGGCGGTCGACGCCCTGCCGCCGGCGACCTTCGACGTCGGGCTCGGCGGGTGGGTGCCGACGCTGCAGCTCAGCGCCTGGGTGCGGGCGGTGCCGTCGTCCGGGCCGCTCGTGGTGCGGCAGCGGGCGCGGCTCGTCGAAGGCGGCACGGTCGACGAGACCTGCGACGTCAGGGACTCCCGCGGTCGCCTCGTCGCCACCGGCCACCAGCTCGCCGGCATCCGCCTCCCCCGCCCCTGACCCCACCTCCTTAAGAAGCCGGCCCCATCCGAGCGCGATGAGCCCGTGTGCTTGAGCAGGTGCGCAGCGGGCCGCTCGCGGGACGGGTCGCGTCCAGGATGTGGATACCTCGGCGGCGGTGGGAACAGGCTCGCGACGATCGTCATTGCGCAGAGGAGAGCGCGTGAGAGCGATCTCACGCTCGCCTGCGCTCGCACCCCCTCCCCTCGCTGCCGAAGGAATGCCGTGACCACCGCCTGCCCGCCCGACATCGCCACCGACCACCGCGCCGAGCGCGCGGCGCTCGGCGTGCCCGTCGGCCTGGTGGTGCTGCTCGGCTCGCTGCAGGGCCTCGGCCCGCTATCTCTCGACACGTACCTGCCCGCGCTGCCCGACATCGCGCGCGACCTGGGCGCGTCGACGTCCGCCACGCAGCTCACGCTGACCGCGACGCTGGTCGGCCTGGCGTCCGGCCAGCTGGTCTTCGGTCCGCTCAGCGACCGGCTCGGACGTCGTCGCCCGCTGGTCGCGGGTCTGGCGCTCTACGTCGTGGCATGCGTGATGTGCGCGGTCGCCCCGACGGTCGAGCTGCTGGTGGCCGGGCGGTTCGTGCAGGGCTTCGCCGGCGCGGCCGGGATGGTCAGCGCCATGGCGATCGCGCGCGACAGCACCAGCGGCACCGCGATGGCTCGGCTCTTCGCCGCGCTCATGCTCGTGACCGGCGTCGCGCCCGTGCTCGCGCCCGTGCTCGGCGGCCAGCTGCTGCTCGTCACCTCGTGGCGCGGGATCTTCGCGCTGCTCGCGATCACCGGCGCGGTGCTGCTGGCCGTCGCGGCCCTGCGGGTGCCCGAGACGCTGCCGGTCGAGCGGCGCCGCGGCGGGTCGGTGCTCGACACGCTGCGGGTGTTCCGCGAGCTGCTGCGCGACCGCGGCTTCACCGGTCCGCTGCTCGCCCTCGTGCTCTCGTGCATGGGGCTGTTCGGCTACCTGGCCGGCTCGCCGTTCCTGCTGCAGGACGTGCACGGCCTCTCGCCGCAGGCCTACAGCGCGGTGTTCGCCGTCAACACCGTCGGGCTCACCGCGCTCAGCCAGCTCAGCGGTCGGGTCGTGCACCGCGTCGGACCGGCCCGGCTGCTGCTCGCCGGTACCGCGATCTGCGCGCTCGGCGGGCTCGGGCTGGTCGCCGCCACGGTGACGGACGCCGGCCTGGTGGCCGTGCTGCCGTCGCTGTTCGGCGTCGTCGGCGGGATGGGCCTGGTGTTCCCCAACGCCAGCGCCCTCGCCCTGGCCGCTCACGGCGACACCGCGGGCTCGGCGTCCGCGCTGCTCGGCACCGGGCAGTTCCTGGCCGGCGCGGTGGCGGCGCCGCTGGTGGGGCTGGGTCCGGACGCTTCGCTCACCATGGCGCTCGTGCTGGCCGCCGCCACCACGGCCTCGGTGGTGGCGGCGCTGGTCAGCACCCGTCGTCCGGCTCTCGTCCTGGCCTAGGGTCGGCGGCGTGGCCCTCGACCGTCCGACGCTGTTCCTGACCGTCGGGCTGCCGGGGGCGGGCAAGACGACGCGGGCGGAAGAGCTGGCGCGCGAGCACTCGGTGCTGCGGTTGACTCCGGACGACTGGATGGCACCGCTGTTCGGCGAGAGCGACGCGGGCGGACGTCGGGACGTGCTCGAAGGCCGGATGATCTGGACGGCGCACGAGGTGCTGGTCAGCGGCGCGTCGGTGGTGCTCGACTTCGGCTGCTGGTCGCCCGAGGAGCGCTACGCGATCCGGGCGATCACCGAAGGGGCGGGCGCTCGGTTCCGGCTCGAGCACCTCGTGGTCGACGAGGCGGTGCGGCGGGCGCGGTGCGACCAGCGCTGGCTGGAAGCGCCAGAGACGACGTTCGAGATGACGGCGGCCGACCACGACCGTTTCGCCGAGCAGTGCCAGCCGCCGACGGCGGTCGAGCTGTCGGGCGCGCCGCTCCCGGTGCCCCCGGAGGGTTTCGCGAGCTGGCCGGCGTGGGCGAGCTCGCGCTGGCCGACGCTGCCGCTGCTTCCCGGCTGAAACCGGCTGAAGCCGTTGCGGCGCTAGGCGTCGCTCGGGCTGGGCTGGAGCTCCTGCGCGAGCATGACAATGATGCCGCTCGGGCCGCGCACGTAGGTGAGCTTGTACACGTCCTCGTACGTCGCGACGCCGCGCAGCGGGTGGCATCCGTGCTTCGCCGCGATCGCCAGCGAGGCGTCCAGGTCGTCGACCGAGAAGGCGACCCGGTGCATGCCGATCTCGTTCGGCAGCGTGGGTTCGGTCTCGATCCCGTCCGGGTGGATGTACTCGAAGAGCTCGAGCCGCCCGTTGCCGTCGGGCGTCTGCAGCATGGCGATCTTGGCGTGGTTGCCGTCGAGGCCGACGGCGGTGTCGGTCCACTCCCCGCTCACCTCGTCCCGGCCGAGGACGGTGAGCCCGAGGTCGGTGAAGAAGGCGATGGTCGCCTCCAGGTCGCGGACGGCGATGGCGACGTTCTCGAGCTTGATGGGCATGCGCCGCACGCTACCCAAGCAGCGGTCGAGCCCGGCGCCGATGAGTCTGGCCGTGATCGGCGGTCTGCCCTGGTAGATCCCCGACCCGAGGAGCCCTCGCATGACTGCGACCTACACCTTCGACGTCTTCTCCAGCCTCGACGGCTTCGGCAGCGCTGGCGGCGACTGGACCGGCTACTGGGGCAAGCAGGGCCCAGAGCTGCTCGACCACCGTCTCGCGCTCTACAGCGAGCCGCAGCGACTCGTGCTGGGCGCCAACACCTTCCGGCTGTTCTCCGCGATGTTCGCCGACACCCGCGACAACCCGGACGTCGAGGACCCGTGGGGCCTGCGTCTGCACGAGCTGCCCACGACGGTGATCTCGTCGACCCTGTCCGAGCCGCTGGACTGGCCGGACGCCACCCTGGAAAGGGGCGACGCTCTCGACGTCGTGGCTCGCCTCAAGGCGGAGTCCGACGTCCCGCTGCGCTCGCACGGCAGCCTGGCGATGAACCGCGCGCTGATGCGGGCAGGACTTGTCGACCGCGTGCAGGTGACGCTGTTCCCCGTCATCACGGGTGAGAACGGCGCCGACCCGGTGTTCGGCGGGGCGGCCGACTTCGACCTCGAGCTGCTCGAGCAGCGCACGCTCGACGGCCACATCCAGGAGCTCGTCTACCGCCCCACCCTGCACTGAGGTCCCGCGTCAGCGCTGCGGCTCGGTGACCGGCTCCTCGGTGGAGATCAACGAGGGCGGCCCGGTCGCGAGCCCCTCCTCGGCGTCCGGCGCGGACGCCCGGGCGTCGGCGAGGACGTCGGGCGGCACGTGGATCTCGAGGAAGCGTCGAGCCATGCGCACGGACGGGTGGATGCCGATGGTCGCCACGACGATGATGCCGGCGATGACCAGCCACCCGGCGGCGCCCCAGCTCATCGCGAGGAAGGTGTACAGCGCGGGAGCCCAGACGCGGCCGAGGGTGGCGCTCAGCTCCTGGGCGCCCTGGTAGGAGCCGCGCTGGCGCGGGTCCATGAGCTCGGCCTCGAAGGTCCAGCTGGCGGCCGAGAGGTACAGCTCGGCGCCGGTCACGGTGACGTGGCCCAACCAGACGAGGGCGATCGTGACCCAGCCGACGGTGTCGTGGGTGGCCAGCGTGATGACGCAGGAGATGACGAAGAACGTCGACGAGATACGGATGGCGCGCAGCGCGGTCGACATGTCCTTGACGCCGCGAGCGGTCGCCATCGGCAAGAAGATGCACATCACGGTGTTGGTGCCGAACAGGAACG
Source organism: Angustibacter peucedani (assembly GCF_054779595.1). Taxonomy (NCBI): domain Bacteria; kingdom Bacillati; phylum Actinomycetota; class Actinomycetes; order Kineosporiales; family Kineosporiaceae; genus Angustibacter; species Angustibacter peucedani. Next base: position 1,283 of record NZ_BAAGXY010000062.1, on the reverse strand, counting down.
CGAGCAGGACGCGCGGGGCGTCGGTCTCCTGCACCAGCCACAGCGGGATGACGATGTTGAGCAGCACCTGGTTGGTCCAGAACACGCCGCCGAAGAACGTCGTCAGCAGCCAGCCGAGGTTGCGCAGCGGGCCGGGCCCGGGGATGCGCACCTTGCGCTCCTCGGCGGTGCGCTCGTCGTGCGCGGCCTTGGGCAAGCGGGTGATAGCGGTGGCGTTGACCAGGAAGGCGACCGCGGTGAACCAGGGCAGGGCGTGCAGGACGTCGTTGGAGTGGAACGCGAGGGCGATGCCGCCCATCAGCGAGCCCATGGTGAAACCGACGTTGAGCGCCGAGTACATGTAGGCGCGCGACTTCACCCGCTCGTCCGGCGGCAGCGCGTCGATCGTGTAGGCGCCGTAGGCCGCACCGCCGAGGGCGCCGATGACCTCCATCGTCACGGCCATGGTCACGTAGCCGCTGAAGTTGGTGATGAACGGCCACACGCAGAACATCGCGCCCTGGCCGGCCGCGCTCACGGCCCACATCTTCTTCGGGCCGAAGCGGTCGACGAGCTTGCCCATCGGCAGCGCGGCGACGAACGCGCCCACGCCGGCGAGGGTCAGGCCGAGGCCGACCTGGGCCGCCGTCAGGCCGACGATCTGGGTGAAGAACACCGCCGACCCGGTCATGAAGGTGCCCTCGCCGAGGGCGAAGAGCAGGGACTGCGCAGCGAGCCGTCCCGCCAGGGGTGACGGGGGCTTGGCGTGGGTCAGCAGCGACGACATCCCGACAATTCTCCCAGGTCGCGCGAGCGGTTGTCGCACCGTTTTCGGCCGTACCGTGGGGCGGGTGGACGTCCCTCGGCTCACGCACGTCCGGCTGAACGTCAGCGACCTGACGGCGGCTCTCACCTGGTACGTGTGGCTGCTCGGACTGCCAGCGGCCGGGCACTGGCCGCCGGACGCACCGACCTACGCGCACTTCACGCTCGGACCCGCCCAGCTCGCGCTCGGACGCTACGACCCAGTGCCGGCCGCTGGCGCGCGGTTCAACCTCGAGGTGGACGACGTCGACGCGTGGTGGGAGCGACTGCGCTCGGACGTCGACGTGCTCGAGCCGCTGTTCGACACCCCGTACGGCACTCGCAAGTTCACGATCCGCGATCCCGACGGCAACGAGCTCGGCTTCACACAGTCCTGACCTTTAGTGATCATGCGATCCAGCCCGACAAACGTCCGCTCATGCCGAGGACAGCGTGCTGTCTCGGGCGGGGGTCGAGACCAGAGAAGTGGGGTAGGACGT
>NZ_BAAGXY010000061.1:0-17865 GCF_054779595.1 Angustibacter peucedani | reverse complement strand
GTCGGGCCGTCGCGGCCGCCGCCCGGGTCTGCACGACGCGGCTGTCGGCGGAGCTGCTGCGCCTGGCGGTCGAGAGGGTCGCCGCGGCCGCGGTGGTCGACGCCGTCAGCCAGCCGTCGACGTCCACCCGGCAGGCGCTGCTGGCGCTCGGCGCGACGTCCGGGGCCGCCACCGCCGCGGGCGTCGACGTCCTGCGCGCGCTGACGACCCGACGTCCGACGGGACGGGCGGCATGAGCCGCGACCACGTCGAGCTGCGGCGCGGCGCGTACCACGACTCGGTGACCCTGATGCAGGCCAGCCGCGCTCTCACCGGGCTGGACGGCGTGGTCACCGCGCAGGTGGCGATGGCCACCCCGCTGAACGTGGACGTGCTGCAGGGCATGGGTTTCGCGCTGCCGGACGGCGTGGGGCCGGGCGACCTCGTGGTGGCCGTGCGGGTCGACGACGACGGCGGAGACGGCGGCGGCGCCGTCGAGGCCGCGCTCGCCGCGCTCGACGACGCGCTCACCCGTCGCAGCAGCGGCGGGGGCGGCGGATCGACCGAGGAACCGCCGCGCACCACCGCCGCCGCCCTGCGCCGCGAGCCCGCACCGGTGGTCGTCGTGTCGGTGCCGGGCCCGTCGGCCCTGGCCGAGGCGATGGATGCCGTGACGGGCGGCGCGAGCGTGATGGTCTTCAGCGACAACGTGTCCGTGGCCGACGAGATCGCTCTGAAGGACGCCGCGGCCGCCCACGACGTCCTGGTCATGGGACCCGACTGCGGCACCGCGGTGGTGGGCGGTGTCGGGCTCGGGTTCGCCAACGTCGTCGCGCCGGGACCAGTGTCGGTGGTGGCCGCGTCGGGCACCGGCGCGCAGCACCTGCTGGCCCTCCTCGACCACGCCGGCGTCGGCGTGCGCCACTGCCTGGGGCTGGGCGGCCGCGACCTGTCGGCCGCGGTGGGCGGGCGGTCGGCCCGCCAGGCGCTGACCGCGCTCGGCCAGGACGACGGCACCGAGCTCGTCGTGGTCGTCAGCAAGCCGGCCGACCCCGGCGTGCTCGCCGAGCTGGAGCGGCTGGCCGAGGGGCTCGGCACCCCGGTGGCCTGGGCCACGCTCGGCGGCGGGCGGCCCGACCTCACCACCGCGACCGAGGGCGTGCTGGACCGGCTCGGCGTCGCCGTGCCCACGTGGCCGACCTGGACGTCCGACGAACCGCAGCCGCGCTCCCCCGGCCGCGCCCTGCGCGGGCTGTTCAGCGGCGGCACGCTGTGCGACGAAGCGATGGTCGTGGCCGGCACGACGCTGGGCCCGATCCGTTCCAACATCCCGCTCGACCCGGCGCTGCAGCTGGACGTCGGCGGCGACGGCCGGTGGGACGCCGGCACCGCGCACGCGATGGTGGACTTCGGCGACGACGCCCTGACCAGCGGGCGCGCGCACCCGATGATCGACCCGTCCCTGCGCGACGAGCGCCTGGCGGTCGAGGCGGCCGACCCCCGCGTCGGCGCGGTGCTGCTCGACGTCGTCCTCGGCCACGGCTCGCACCCCGACCCGGCGGCGACGCTCGCGCCGGCGATCACGGCCGCCCGACGCACCGCGCAGGACGACGGCCGCGGGCTGGCCGTCGTGGTGTCGCTCACCGGCACCCGCGGCGACCCGCAGGACCTGCACCGCCAGGCCGAGGCCCTGCGCGCGGCCGGTGCCGACGTCCACCTGTCCAACGCCGCGGCCGCCCGGGCCGCCGCGGCCCTCGTCGTCGAGGAGAAGGCGTGAGCGCGCTGCAGGGGTTGCTCCAGCAGCCGCCGTCCGAGGTCGTCGCCGTGGGCGTCGACCTGCTCGCCGACGCGCAGGAGGCGCAGGCCGTCGCCGTGCGTCGGGTCGACTGGCGGCCGCCGCTCGGCGGCGAGACGTCGGCCGACGCGCTGCGGGCTGTGCTGTCGGACGCGCGGCGCGACGCCGCCAACCGCACGGCGCTCGAGCGGGTGCTCGCCGCCGGCGCCGAGCTGGTCGACGTCGTCCCGGCGTCCGAGGCGCTGGGGCTCGAGCCGGGGACCTTCCTGCACGCGGGCCCGCCCATCGGGTGGGAGCGTGCGTCCGGCCCGCTGCGCGGAGCACTGGTCGGCGCGACGGTGTACGAGGGGCTCGCCGACGACCCTGCCGCGGCCGAGGCCAGACTGGTTGCGGGAGAAGGGATCTCGCTCGACCCGTGCCACCACCACGGCGCGGTGGGCCCGATGGCGGGGGTCGTCTCGCCGAGCATGTGGGGATTCGTGCTGCGCGACCCGGTGCACGGGGGCACGGCCTTCTGCACGCTCAACGAGGGACTGGGCAAGGTGCTGCGGTACGGCGCCTACGGGCCCGAGGTGATCGACCGGCTGCGCTGGATGCAGGCCGTGCTCGGCCCGCTGCTGCAGCAGGCCGTGCGGCGCCGGGTCGAGCGCGAGGGACCGCTCGACGTCCGCACGATCGTCGCCCAGATGCTGCAGATGGGCGACGAGGGCCACAACCGCAACCGCGCCGGGACGATGATGCTGGTGCGCGAGCTGGTGCCCGAGCTCCTCGACCTCGGGGCGCCGTCGCACGACGTCGCCGACGTGGTGCGGTTCTGCAACGGCAACGACCACTTCTTCCTCAACCTCGTGATGCCCGCCTGCAAGCTCGCGCTCGACGCCGGCCGCGACGTGCCGGGCTCGTCGCTCGCGGTCGCGATGGCGCGCAACGGCACCGACTTCGGCATCCAGGTCTCCGGCACGGGCGACCGGTGGTTCACCGCGCCGGCCAACACGCCCGAGGGCCTGTTCCTCGGCGACTTCGGCCCGGACGACGCCAACCCCGACATCGGCGACTCGGCCATCACCGAGACCGGCGGCATCGGCGGGTTCGCCATGGCCGCGGCCCCGGCCATCGTGCGGTTCGTCGGCGGCGAGGCCGAGGACGCCCTCGCCACCACCCGGCGGATGTACGAGATCACGCTCGGCGAGCACCCGGTCTACCAGGTGCCGGTGCTCGGCTTCCGCGGCACGCCGACCGGTATCGACGTGACCGCGGTGGTGCGCACCGGGCTGCTGCCCGTCATCAACACCGGCATGGCGGGGCGGGTGGCCGGCACCGGCCAGGTGGGGGCGGGCCTGGTCAACCCGCCCGAGGCCTGCTTCACCCAGGCGCTGTCGGCCCTGGCCGAGGCCGCTCGCGCGACCTGAGCCGCCGACGGGCAGGCTGGGGGCATGCCTCGGGTGCTCCACGGCGAGATCACCAGCTGGCCCGACCGGGTCCGGCTGGTGCGTCGCTACGCCTGGCACATCGCGCAGTGCGCGGTCGCCGCCGCCGTCGCGTGGGGCGTGGCCCGCGAGGTGCTGGGCCACCAGCAACCGTTCTTCGCGCCGGTCGCCGCCATCGTCAGCCTCGGGCTGAGCTACCGCCAGCGGCTTCAGCGCGTGGCCGAGGTGACGGTGGGAGTGGCGCTCGGCGTCCTGATCGGCGACCTGTTCGTCACGGTGTTCGGCACCGGGCCGTGGCAGGTGCTCGTGGTGGTGGCGGTCGCCATGGTGCTGGCCCTGCTGCTCGACGCCGGCCCGCTGCTCGTCACCCAGGCCGGGGTGCAGTCCGCCATCGTGGCGACCCTCGCCCCTACTGCCGCAGCAGGTCTGGGCCGATGGCTGGACGCGGTGTGCGGCGGTGTCGTCGCGCTCGTGGCGGCCGCCGTCGTGCCGGGCTCGCCGCTGCGTCGTCCGCGCACCGAGGCCGGTGAGGTGCTGCGCGAGTTCGCGTCGTGGTGCCGCGACGCCGAGCGGGCGGTGGAGGCGGGCGACGCCGAGCTCGCGTACGCCACGCTCGACCGGGCCCGGGCCAGCGAGGACCGGCTGGACGACGTCCAGGCCGCCGCGTTCGACGGGCTGTCGATCGCCCGCTCGTCGCCCTGGCGGCGCGGCCACCGCAGCGACCTGCTGGCCGTCGCCGCCCTGGCCGTGCACCTCGACCGCGCCGTCCGCAACGGCCGGGTGCTGCTGCGGCGGGTCACGGTCGTCGTCCGGCGGGGCGAGACGCTCGACCCGGGCACCCTGGCCCTGCTGCTCGGCCTGGCCGACGCCGCCGACGCGATGGCCGGCGAGCTCGTGGAGCGCCGCGGGTCGGAGCACTCGCGCGAGCTGCTGGCGCAGGTCGCGGACGACTCGGCCCACGTGCCCACCGGCACCACGCTCTCGGGCGACGTCGTACTGGCCCAGGTCCGCTCGATGGTGGTCGACCTGCTGCAGATCACGGGCGTCGACGCCGACGAGGCGCGCGCCCTCGTGCCCCCCGCCGAGGGCGAGGGCCGGGCGGCCGGGCGCGCGCGCCGTCCGGGCGCCGCTGACGAGGAGGAACCCGCATGACCGCCCCCGCCCGAACGGGTGACCCGACGACGTCCGGCACCCGCGGGCCCGGGCTGATGCTCGTGACGGTGCTCCTCGTCGCGCTCAACCTGCGGCTCGCGATCACCTGCGTGCCACCGCTCGTCGAGCGGATCGGCGACGACCTCGACCTGAGCCGGGCCTGGACCGGCGCCCTCACCACGCTGCCGGTGCTGTCGATGGGCGTCTTCGCGCCGGTCGCCCAGCGGCTGGCCCACCGGTTCGGACGCGAGACCGCCACCGCGGCCGCGATGACCGTGCTGCTGGTGGGCTCCGCCCTGCGGCTGGGCGGCGAGCACGTCCCGCTGCTCTACCTGGGCACGCTGTGCGCCGGCTTCGGCATCGCGGTGGGCGGCACCATCGCGCCCGGCATCATCAAGGAGCACTTCCCCGACCACGTCGGGCTGGTCACCGGCGGCTACATGCTCTCGATGATGGGCGGCGCCGCCGTGGCCTCGGCGGTGAGCGTGCCGCTGGCGGACGCCTGGGACTCGTGGTCGGCCTCGATCGGCGCATGGGGGTTGCCGGCCGTGGCCGCCGTCGCCGTCTGCTGGCCGGTCGCGCGGGCCGCGACCGCTCGACGGCGGGCCAGCGAGGACCCGCCCGAGCAGCGCCTGCCGCTGCCGTGGCGGCACCCCACCGGCTGGCTCGTCGCGACGTACATGGCCCTGCAGTCGTGGCAGTTCTACAGCCAGCTGGCCTGGGTGGCGCCGTTCTACGAGTCGCGCGGCTGGACGCCGACCCGCGCCGGGCTGCTGCTGTCGGTGTTCAGCGCGGCCCAGGTGGTCTCGGGCGTGCTCGGTCCGGTGCTGGCCCACCGGCTGCCCGACCGTCGTCCGGTGCTGCTCGCCTCCGTCACCTCGGTGACGGTCGGCGTCCTCGGCCTGCTGGTCGCGCCCGAGGCCGCGGCGTGGGTCTGGGTCGCTCTGCTCGGGATCGGGCTGGGGTCGGGCTTCGCGATGGGCCTGGTGCTGTTCAACGACTACTCGCAGACGCCGGCGGGCAGCGCGCGGTTGTCGGCGATGGTGTTCCTGGTCAGCTACAGCATCGCGGCGGCCGGCCCGGTCGTGCTGGGCCTGCTGCGCGACGTCACGGGCTCGTACACCGTGCCCTTCGTGCTGCTGCTGGTGCTGCTCGTGCCGCAGGGCGCGGCGGCGCTGCTCCTGCACCCGCGCCGCGCGCGCACGCCGTGAGCCGTCAGGGGTAGGAGGTCGCGCTGCCGGTCGCGCCCGGGCGCGAGCGGTCGAGCCGCAGCACCGCCAGCCCGGACGACGCCCGCACCTCGACCGCGGCGATGTCGTCGCTGGTCCAGCTGGTGGCGCCCTCCATCCGCGCCGTCTCCCCCGGCTTCGCCGTCCACGACCCGACCTGCTCGGTGCGGCCGTCGCGGGCCACGACGACGAGCGAGTACGGGACGGCGCCGCGGCTGGGGTCCTCGTACTGGCACACCAGGTCCAGCCGCGTGCCCCAGCCCACGGGCTCGAGCGCGACGGTCGCGGTGACGGCCTCGGGCGAGATCGAGGTCATGGCCTGGCCGGCAGGCGGCGTCGCCGGTCGGCCGATCGCGATGCCCGCGACCACGAGGACTGCGGCCGCGGCCGCCGCCACCGCGGTGAACGCGGCCAGCCGGCGCTGCCGGCGCCGGCGCACCTCGCGCAGCAGGCCGGTGAGCAGCTCGGGCGGCAGCGGTGGGACGTCGGCGGTGGCGGGACCCTCGGCGTCGGCCAGCCGCTCGACGTCCTCGAGGCGCACCCGCGAGAGCAGGCCGGGCAGGCCGGCGAGGTCCTCGACGGCGCCCTGGCAGGCCGGGCAGGTCGGCAGGTGGCGGGCGAACGCCGCACGCTCGGACGGCGACAGCGCCCCGAGCACGTAGGCACCGGCGGCGAGCTCGAACTCGTCGTGCGGCACGGCACCGGTCCCGTCGCCGGTCGTCGGCCCGGTCATCGCTCGACCCCCATCTCCTGCAGCGCCAGGCGCAACCTCATCAGCGCGTAGTGCGCCCGCGACTTCACGGTCCCCTCCGGGATCCCGAGCGCCCGGGCGGCCTCGGCCACCGACCGCCCCTTGTAGTAGCACTCGACCAGCACCGCGCGGTGCTGGTCGGACAGCTGGCGCAGCCCCTCGAGCACGACCCACGACTGCAGCACCCGGTCGGTGTCGTCGGGCACCGGCTCGCGCTCGGGCAGGTCCCCCGGCAGCACCTCGACCCGCGAGCGCTTGGTGCGCCACTCGTCGACGACGAGCCGCCGGGCCACGGTGAACAGCCAGCCGCGGGTGGACCCCCGGCTCGGGTCGAGCGCCTCCGGGTGCTTCCAGGCGCGCAGCAGCGTCTCCTGCACGATGTCCTGCGCCCCCGCGCGGTCACCGGTGAGCCGCACGACGTACGCCCACAGCGGCGCCGCGTGCTCGTCGTGCAGCGCGCGCATCAGCTCGCTGTCGGTCTTCGGCATCGACCCTCCTGGTCATCACACGGTGCCGGAGCCCGATCGGTTCACGCCAGCCGACGCCCCGTCGACGCCGTGCCGAGCTTGGGCGCCCGGCGGCACGTTCTTGGGAGTTCGCCCTCCTGCGGTCGCTGCGAGGGCGAACTCGCAAGAAGGTGCTCCGACGGCGGCGGGTCAGGGGTGGAGGTCGTCGGGGTGGTCGACGTCGCGGGGGTCGCCGGTGCCGTCGCACGCGACGAGCTCGACGTCGTCCGGGTGCTCGCGCAGCCAGGCGCGCGCGCCCTGGTCGCCGGTGGCGGCGGCGTGGACGTCGGCCCAGACCTCGCGGGCGAGCAGCACCGGGTGGCCGGGCGTGCCGCCGTACGTCGCCTGGGCGGCGAGCGCGCCACCCTCCCCCGCCTCGAGCAGCCGGCGGACGGCGTCCGGCCCGACCCACGGGGTGTCGACGAGCAGCAGGACGACGGCGGGCCACTCGCCGCGGTGGGCCCGCGACAGCGCCACCCGCAGCGAGGACCCCATGCCGGTGGGCCAGTCCACGTTGGTCACGACCTCGGCGTCGACGCCCATGACCGGCGCGGCACCGGCCACCACGAGGACGTCGGCGCACCCGCCCTCGCGCAGCACCCGCACCGCGCGGTCGACCAGCCGCTCGCCGTCCAGGTCGACCAGCGCCTTGGGCCCGCCGAAGCGCCGCCCGGCCCCCGCCGCCAGCACGACCCCGACCGGCCCCGGGCTCATGGCCGCGCGCCCGGCCGGGCGGCCGTCCCGCCGCGCGACTGCACGAGCGCGACCAACCGGCCGGCCTCGGCCCGGGCGTGCTCGCCGTCCGAGCGCTGCACGGCCATCACGGCGAGGTCGTCGCCGTCGGCGAGGTCGAGCCAGACCCAGGCGTCGCCGCCGCCGAACCGCACGCCGACGACGTCGTCCCACGCGACGTGCCGGGTGAGCAGCACGTTGCGGACGACGAGCCCCTCGGCCGAGGGCACCGCCCGCAGCGCGGCGAACCGCCACAGCGCGAGGGCCAGGACGACCCCGAAGCCGGCCAGCAGCAGGCTGTCGCCGAGCGACCAGCCCTGGTAGCCGGTGCCGGGGAGCGCGAGCGCCAGGCCGCCGAAGACCACGAGCGAGGCCACGACGAAGCCAAGCGCGACGGCCCGGCCGCGGCGCGGGCGGAACGGGGCGAACGCGCTCGTCACGACGTCACAGCCGGCAGGCGTGGATGTCCGTGACGAGGATGGCGCGCGCGCCGAGGTCGTACAGGTCGTCCATGACCTGGTTGGTCGTCGCGCGGGGAACCATGGACCGCACCGCCACCCATCCCTTGTCGTGCAACGGGCTCACGGTCGGCGACTCGAGCCCGGGCGTCAGCGCGCAGGCCTGCTCGACCAGCTCGACGCGGACGTCGTAGTCCATCATCACGTAGCGGCGGGCGACGAGCACGCCCTGCAGGCGACGGGTCAGGACCCCGACGGCCGGGTCCTCGGCGGCGCCGGTGCGACGCACCAGCACGGCCTCGGACTCGAGCACCGGCTCGCCGAAGACCTCGAGCCCGGCCTGGCGCAGGGTCGAACCGGTCTGCACGACGTCGGCGACGGCGTCGGCGACGCCCAGCCCGACCGAGGACTCGACCGCGCCGTCGAGCCGGACGACGTCCGCCTGCACGCCGTGCTCGGCCAGGTGCCGCTCGAGCAGCCCGGTGTAGGACGTCGCGACGCGCTTGCCGGCCAGGTCGGCCACGGACGACGCGGTGCCGGGTGACGCGGCGAAGCGGAAGGTGGAGCGGCCGAAGCCGAGCGGCAGGATCTCCTCGGCGTCCGCGCCGGAGTCGAGCAGCAGGTCGCGGCCGGTGACGCCGACGTCCAGCGTGCCGGCGCCGACGTAGACGGCGATGTCACGGGGGCGCAGGAAGTAGAACTCCACGCCGTTGTCGGGGTCGGCCAGCGTGAGCTCGCGCGAGCTGGACCGCTGCCGGTAGCCGCTCTCGCGCAGCATGTCGGCGGCGGCCTCGCTCAGCGAGCCCTTGTTCGGTACGGCGATGCGCAGCATCGTCAGGTCCCTTCGGTACGAGGCGATCGGTGGCGGAGGGCGGGGCGTCCGCTCACAGATGCGCGTACACGTCCGGCAGGGTCAGGCCGCGGTCGAGCATCAGCACCTGCAGGTGGTACAGCAGCTGGCTGATCTCCTCGGCGGCCCGCTCGGGGCCTTCGTGCTCGGCCGCCATCCACACCTCGGCGGCCTCCTCGACGACCTTCTTGCCGATGGCGTGCGTGCCGGCGTCGAGCTCGGCGACCGTGCGCGAGCCGGCCGGGCGGCTCTGCGCCTTGGCCTGCAGCTCGGCGAACAGCTCGTCGAAGGTCTTCACGAGCGGCAAGCCTACGGCGTGCCCGCCCTGGCGAGGTCGCGCAGGGTGACGGCGGTGGCGACCGCGGCGGTCGCGGCCTCGTGGCCCTTGTCCTCGCGCGAGCCGGGCAGACCGGCCCGGTCGAGGGCCTGCTGGTCGTCGTCGCACGTCAGGACGCCGAAGCCGACCGGCACGCCCGTGCGCACGGCGACGTCGGTCAGCCCGGACGTCGCGGCCTGGCACACGTAGTCGAAGTGCGGGGTGCCGCCGCGCACCACGACCCCCAGCGCCACGACCGCGTCGACCCCGGACGCCGCGAGCCGGGCCGCCGCGACGGGCAGCTCGAAGGTGCCTGGCACCCGCACGACCTCCGGCGCGGTGACGCCGCACTCGGCGAGGGCGCGCAGCGCGCCGTCGAGCAGGCCGCCCATCACCTCGGCGTGCCACTGCGCCGCGACGACGGCGACCCGCAGCCCCGCCCCGTCCGCGTGCAGCGCCGGGGCGCCCGCACCGCTCACGGCCGCCTCACGTCGACAGCGCCCCGGACGTCGACCGGCTGCGGCAGCCCGGGCAGGTCGTGGCCCATGCGGTCGCGCTTGGTGACGAGGTACCCCGTGCTGTGGTCGCCCGGCGCGACCTGCAGCGGCAGCCGCTCGACGACGGCGACGCCCGCGGCCCGCAGGCCCTCGACCTTGGCCGGGTTGTTGGTGAGCAGCCGCACCCGGGTGACGCCGAGGTCGGCGAGCACCGCCGCACCGGCGCCGTACTCGCGCGCGTCGGCGGGCAGGCCGAGCTCGAGGTTGGCGTCGACCGTGTCGAGGCCGAGGTCCTGCAGCGCGTACGCCTCCAGCTTGGGCAGCAGCCCGACGCCGCGGCCCTCGTGCCCGCGCAGGTAGACGACCGTACCGCCGTGCTCGGCGACCTCGCGCAGGGCGGCGTCGAGCTGGTCGCCGCAGTCGCAGCGGCGCGAGCCCAGGACGTCGCCGGTCAGGCACTCCGAGTGCAGCCGGACGACGGCATCGGGCGCGCGCACGTCGCCGTGCACGAGGGCGACGTGCTCGGCGCCGGTGAGCAGGTCGCGGTAGCCATGGGCGGTGAACGTCCCGTGCCGTGTCGGCAGCGTGGTGGTCGCCGCGCGCCGCACCCGCTGTGCGGGCGTGACGTCCGGCTCGCGGTCCCGTGCGCCGTCCGGCTCGACGTCGTGCTGGACCAGCCGCCACAGCGCGAGGTCGGCGATCGAGATCGTCACCAGGTCGTGCTCGGCACCCAGCCGCAGCAGGCCGGGCAGCCGCATCATCGAGCCGTCGTCGGCGACCACTTCGGCGATCAGGCCGACGGGCGCCAGCCCGGCCAGGCGGCACAGGTCGACCGCCGCCTCGGTGTGGCCCGGGCGCTCGAGCACGCCGCCGGGCCGGGCCCGCAGCGGGAAGACGTGACCGGGGCGCACCAGGTCTCCCGCTGCCGTCGCCGGGTCGGCGAGCAGCCGCAGGGTGCGTGCGCGGTCGGCCGCGCTGATGCCGGTCGTGACGCCGGTGCGCGCGTCGACCGACACCGTGTAGGAGGTGCCGCGCGGGTCCTGGTTGTCGCGCACCATCGGGGGCAGCTCGAGTCGGTCGGCGACGTCGTCCGGCATGGGGGCGCACAGCAGGCCGGACGTGTGCCGCACGACCCACGCCAGGATCTCGGGCGTCGCGTGCTCGGCCGCCAGGACGACGTCGCCCTCGTTCTCGCGGTCCTCGTCGTCGACGACCAGCACCGGTCGCCCGCGCCGCAGCGCCTCCACCGCCTGCTCGACCGTGCCGAGCCGGCCCTCGCCGGCCGGGCTCACGAGGCGACCTCGGCCGCCGGGTCGACCACGCCCTGCGCGGGCGCGGCGTCGCGGGCGACGCGGCGCCAGACGGCGAAGCCCCAGAGCACGAACCCGGCGTAAACCCCGTAGAGCACCGCCGACGGGTAGAAGTGCGCGTGCAGCAGGACCGGGACGCCGACGAGGTCGACGGCGATCCAGCACAGCCAGAAGTCCACCCAGCCGCGGGCCATCGCGTACGTGGCGACGATCGAGCCGACGAAGATCCAGGCGTCGGCCCAGACCGGGTCGTAGGAGCCCAGCGCGCGGAAGATCGGCGTCAGCACCGCGACGGCGAGCACCCAGAACGCGATGTACGCACCGCGCTCCTTCCACGTCGCCCAGCGCGGCTGCACGGCGGGCGCGCCCTGGCCACCGGCCGCGCGCGTCTGCTGCCAGCGGTACCAGCCGTAGACGCTGGTGATGATGAAGAACACCTGGCGCCCGGCCTGCCCGAACAGCCGCTGGCCGTCGTCGTTGCCGTACGCCGCGCCCATGAACACCAGGAACAGCAGCACGTTGCCGACGATGCCGACCGGCCAGGCCCAGACCTTGCGGCGCATGCCGAGCAGCGCCGAGGCCAGGCCGAAGAGGTTGCCGACGATCTCGCTCCAGGCGATCGGGTGGCCCGCGATCGTCAGGTGGGCGGCGAGCAGGTCGTTCATGAGGTCCACGGGAGCTCCGATGCGGTTGCGGTACGAGCGGCGACCAGCCGCTCGACGTACTTGGCCAGGACGTCGACCTCGAGGTTCACCGGGTCGCCGACCGCGCGGCGGCCGAGGGTGGTGAGCTCGAGGGTGGTGGGGATGAGCGAGACGGCGAAGGTGCCGGCGGCGTCGTCGAGAGCGGCCACGGTCAGCGAGACGCCGTCGACCGTGATCGAGCCCTTCTCGACGACGTAGGGGGCGAGGTCGGGCGGCAGCGAGATCGTGACGACCTCCCACCGCTCCCCCGGCTCGCGGCGCACCACGTGCGCCGTGCCGTCGACGTGGCCCTGGACGACGTGCCCGCCGAACCGCCCGTCGGCGGCCAGCGCGCGCTCGAGGTTGACCCGCGAGCCGACTTCGAGGGCGCCGAGAGCGCTGCGGCGCAACGTCTCTCGCATCACGTCGACGGTGAAGGCCCCGGCGGCGGGCTCGCCGACCACCGTGAGGCAGACGCCGTTGACGGCGATCGACGCGCCGTGCACCGCATCGCTCGTGACGAGCGGTCCGCGCACGGTGAGCCGGGCCGAGTCGCCGAGCGGCTCGAGCGCGACGACCTCGCCGAGCTCCTCGACGATGCCGGTGAACATCAGCGCGACCTCCGGGGGGTGAGCGTGAGCCGGACGTCGTCGCCCAGCCGGGTGACGTCGTCCAGCTCGAGCCGGGCGGCGTCGTCGATCGAGGTGGTGCCGAGGTCCGCGACGGCCGCGACGCCGGCGCCCAGCAGGGCGGGTGCGACGTAGGCGACGACGCGGTCGACCAGACCGGAGCGCCAGAACGCAGCGGCCAGCGAGGGGCCGCCCTCGAGCAGCACGTGCCGGCGCTCGTCGTCCCACAGCCGCCGCAACGCGTCGGCCGGGTCGCGGGTGTCGAGGACGGCGACGCCCGGCGCGTCGAGGGCGCTGCCCGGCCGCACGCCGCGCAGGCCCATGACGGCGCGCTGCGGCTCGCGCTCGGCGTCGGCGAGGCCCGGGTCGCGCACGGTGAGGCGCGGGTCGTCGTCCCAGGCGGTGCCGGTGCCGACGAGGACGACGTCGACCTCGGCGCGCAGCGCGTGGACGTCCGCGCGGGCCTCGGGTCCGGTGATCCAGCGGCTGGTGCCGTCGGCGGCGGCGCTGCGGCCGTCGAGCGTGCTCGCGAGCTTCCAGGTGACGACGGGCCGGCCGAGGTCGCGCGCCAGCTGCCACCAGCGCACGAGCTCGTCGGCCTCGCGCCGCTGCTCGGGGTCGTCGACCAGCCGGACGTCGATCCCGGCCTGGCGCAGCCGCTCGGCCCCACCCCCGGCGTCCGGCGTCGAGTCGGGGCGCGCGTAGAGGACCTGGGCGACCCCCGCGGTGATCAGCGCGGCCGTGCAGGGCCCGGTGCGCCCGGTGTGACCGCAGGGCTCGAGGCTCACGACCGCGGTGCCGCCGCGGGCCGCGGTGTCGCCGTCGGCGAGCGCCGCGACCTCGGCGTGCGGCGTGCCGGCGCCCTCGTGCCAGCCCTCGCCGACCACCCGGCCGTCCGGCGCGAGGACCACGCACCCGACCCGCGGGTTGGGCCCGGCGGCCGGTCCGCGGCGCGCGAGCTCGAGGGCGCGCGAGACGTGGGCGTCGCCTGCCGCGCTGCTGGTCACCTCGACCCCTCTCGCCTCGCCGTCGGGCGGGCTCCGGGGGTCGGCCGCGCGGGATGGCTCGCGCGACCACGTCGGGCGCCACCGGTCGACGACCGGCCGCACCCGACGGCGACGCCGACGAGACCAGGGCCTCGCGCCGTCGCCGCGTGTCTCCTCCCATCCGGACTCTCACCGTCGGTCCTGGAGTTCCACCAGGTCAACCGGCCGCTGGATGCGGTCGGGTCGCGGACTGTCACCGCCGGCTCGGAATTTCACCGACCCCGGAGCACGCGTGCTGCTGCCAGCGAGTGTACGCCGGTCAGGCGCGAGCGGGCCCGTCGTGGCTGTGACCTCGGGCACGCTCGCGCAGCGCCTCGACCTGCGCCGCGGCGTCGTCCGCGCCGTAGACCGCCGAACCGGCCACGAAGACGTCGGCCCCGGCCTCGGCCGCCCGCTCGACCGTCTCGAGCGTGATGCCCCCGTCGACCTGCAGCCAGACGTCGAGCCCGGCGTCACGGATGGCCTGGCGGGCCCGGCGCACCTTGGGCAGGCAGACGTCGAGGAAGGACTGGCCGCCGAACCCCGGCTCGACGGTCATCACGAGCAGCATGTCGACCTCGGGCAGCAGGTCGACGAACGGCTCGACCGGCGTGGCGGGCTTCAGCGCGAGCCCGGCTCGGGCGCCGAGGCGCCGCAGCTCGCGGGCCAGGCGCACCGGGGCGTGCGCCGCCTCGGCGTGGAAGGTGACGCTCTGCGCGCCGGCCTCGGCGTAGCCGGGCGCCCAGCGGTCGGGGTCGGCGATCATCAGGTGCGCGTCCACCGGCACCGGGCTCACCCTGGCGATGGCCTCGACCACCGGCTGTCCCAGCGTCAGGTTGGGCACGAAGTGGTTGTCCATGACGTCGACGTGCGCCCAGTCCGCGCCCGCGATCCGGCCGAGCTCGGCCTGGAGGTTCGCGAAGTCGGCGGACAGGATGCTCGGCGAGATCTGCACGGCCACGCGGCGAGCCTAGCGACCACCCGCCCGCACCCTTCCCCCCTGGGCCAACTCGCGATATATCTTGTCGTCGCCAACGCGATATATCTCGATAGGAGACCCCCGTGCGGACGATCTGGCAGGTGCTGGCGAGGCACCGCGACTACCGGTTCCTCGTGGCCGCCGGCCTGGTGTCGCGGCTGGGCGACCACCTGCTCGCGGTCGGGCTGCTGTACCTGGTCTACGAGCGCACCGGGTCCACCGTCGCCACCGCCGCCATGCTCGTGGCCGCCGTGCTACCGCAGGTGCTGCTCGCCTCCCCCGCCGGGGTGCTGGTCGACCGCTGGGACCGGCGGCGCACCCTCACGGCCTGCCTCGTGGCGCACGCCGTGGGGCTGCTCCCCCTGGTGGCGGTGGGCGGTCCTGGCACGCTGTGGCTGCTCTACGCCGTCGTCGTCGGCCAGTCGCTCCTCGAGCTGCTGAGCGTGCCGGCCGAGCAGGCCCTGGTCCCGCTGCTCGTGCCCCGCGACCGGCAGGTGAGCGCCAACGCCGTCAACGCCCAGGCCCAGGCGGTCGCGCGGCTCGTCGGCGCCGGGGCCGGCGGTGTCGCGGCGGCCTGGGGCGGGCTGCCGGCCGTCACCCTGCTGGACGTCGCCACGTTCGTCGTCGCCGCCGGCCTGGTCTCGCGCGTGCGCACCCCCGCTGCCGGCTGGCGCGTGCCGAAGGTCGCGGACGGCGAGGTCCCGGCCGCCCCGCCGTCCGGCTGGTGGCACGAGTGGCGGGCCGGGCTGCGCCTGGCCACCGGCCACCGGACCCTGCGCGTGCTGCTCGTGTTCGTCGCCGTCACGTCGGTCGGCGAGGGCCTGATGGGCACGCTCTTCGCCCCGTTCGTGCTGGACGTCCTGCACGGCGGCCCGCAGGGCTACGGGCTGGTCGTCGGCGTGCAGGCGGTGGGCGGCATCGCGGGCGGCCTGGTCGTCGCGGCGTACGGAGAGCGGTGGCGGCCGGCCCGGCTGTTCGGCTGGGGCGCCACGGCCTTCGGGCTGGTCGACCTGACGCTGTTCCTGTACCCGCTGGCCTGGCCGCAGCTCGCGCCCGCGGTGGTGCTCATGGTCGTGGTCGGCGTGCCGGGTGCCGCGGTCGTCGCCGGCTTCACCACGCTGCTGCAGCGCGCGACGCACGACCACCACCGCGGCCGGGTGCTCGGCACCGTGACCGCGCTGCAGTCGGCCGGGCTGCTGGTGGGGGCGGCCGCGTCGGGCGTGCTGGCCGAGGCGCTGGGCGGCGCGGGCGGGATCGTGGCCGTCATCGCCTGGCAGGGCGCGGGCTACCTGGTGCTGGGACTGCTCACCAGCACCGTCCTCGTCCCCGCCGACGACCCCGCCGACGACCCCGCCGACGGGCCCGACGACGGGCCCGACGACGAGCCGGACGACGCGTCAGGCGTCGGGCAGCAGCCGCGGCCGGCGGTCGGGGCGTGAGCGCTTGCGGCGGTACATCGAGGCGTCGGCCCGGGCCACCAGGGGGTCGGCCGAGTCCCGCTGGTCCGTCCACGACGCGCCGACGCTCGCGTGCGGCACCAGCGTGAGCCCCTGGTGCTCGAACGGCGTCTGCAGCTTCTCGGCCAGCTCGACGGCGGCCCGGTCGGCGGCCGCGGCGCTCGGCAGGTCCGCGCGCAGCACGACGAACTCGTCGCCGCCGAACCGTCCCACGGCGCCCTGGGCGTCGACGTCCGCCAGCAGCCGTCGTCCGACCTCGCGCAGCATCGCGTCGCCGGCGGCGTGCCCGTGCTGGTCGTTGACCTGCTTGAAGCCGTCGAGGTCGATGAACAGCACCGCGACGCTGGCGTCGTCCGCGGGCAGGGCGGCGAGCGTCTGCTCGAGCCGGTCGAGGGTGGCGCTGCGCTGCAGGCAGCCGGTCAGCTGGTCGTGGGTGGCCTTGTAGGCCAGCTGCTCGCGCAGGTCGGCCGCCTCGGTGACGTCCGAGACGCACATGATGCCGCCGCTGACGGTGCCGTCGTCGCTGAGCAGGCCGCGCACGCTGAGGTGCAGCCGCCGCCGGAACCCGCCCGCTCCCGTGACCTCGACCTCGATCTCGCCGTCGGCCCCGCTGTCGCGCACCGTGCGCAGCACGTCGCGCACCCGCTCGGGGTCGACCACGACGCGCAGCAGGTCCTGCAGGTCGTCGACCTGGGTGCCGACCACGGCCGCGAGGCGCTCGTTGCGGTAGATGCAGTGCCCGTCGACGCCCATCTGCAGGATGCCGACCGGCAGCGACTCGGTCAGGCGTCGCATCAGCTGGTCGCTGAGCCGCAGCGCCTCGGTGGCCGCCATCTCCTCGCCGATGTCGACCATCTCCGACAGCACGCAGCGGTGGTCGGGGTGGGCAAGCAGGTTGCGGTTGGTGATCTCGAACCACATCCAGCTGCCGTCGGCGTGCCGCTGGCGCAGCCGGGTGCGGCGGGCGCCGCCGGGGCTGGCCAGCAGGTCCATCCAGTTGGCGATGGCGCGCTGCTGGTCGTCGGGGTGGGTCAGCTCGAGCGAGCGCTGGCCCAGCTCGGCGTCGGTCCAGCCGAGCAGGCGGGCGGCGGTCTCGTCCACCGCGGTGATCCGGGCGAGCTCGTCCTTGCGCACGATGCAGACGCGCGGGCGCAGGGCGTCGGCGCCGCGCGGCGCCTCGGCGTCCACGGCCGCGTCGCGGAAGCCGACCAGGAAGCCGAGGAAGACCCCGTAGGCGTGCCGGGCGTCGACGGCGTGCACCGTGATGGCGGCGGCGTCGTGCACCGAGCGCACCTGGACGCTGACCGCACCGCGCTCGCGGGCCTCGGACCAGGCGTCGATGACGGCCAGGATGTCGTCGGGGTCGACCAGCTCCAGCAGGGACGACGCCCCGGTGACCAGGCCGCCCTCGCGCACCGGCACCTCGGCCGGCATCGGCACGATGAGCCCGGTCTCGCTGATCGCCACGACCCGGGCCGCGGGGTCGGCGAGGAGCGCGGCGACAACCGTGTCGCGCGCTGCGGTCGGGTACCGGTCTGCCATGTCCGGTGCTGCATCGGCGGGGGCGTGCTCGACCTGAGCGGTCCTGGGGCGGACGACCCGGACGGGTCAGCGACCGCTCAGCGGCGGCGCAGCAGCGCCAGGAACATCGCGTCGGTGCCGTGCCGGTGCGGCCAGAGCTGCACGGTGGGACCGCCCGCGCCGTCGTCGACGTCCGGCGCCGGCACGAGCGCGGTGGCGTCGACCAGCTCGACGTCGTCGCGGCGGCGCACCACGTCGTCGACGACGAGCCGGGTCTCGGCGACGTGCGGCGAGCACGTCGTGTAGGCGACCACGCCACCGGGGCGCACGGCGTCCAGCGCGCTGGCGAGCAGCGCACGCTGCAGCGGGGCGAGCCCGCCGAGGTCGGTCGGCGTGCGGCGCCAGCGGGCCTCCGGGCGGCGGCGCAGCGCGCCCAGCCCCGTGCACGGGACGTCGACCAGCACGCGGTCGTAGGCGCCCGGCTCGTCCGCGCCGACCTCGCGGCCGTCGGCGTGGCGCACCTCGACGGCGTCGCCGAGGGCTGCCACCGCGGAGCGAACCAGCTCGGC
>NZ_BAAGXY010000060.1:0-34352 GCF_054779595.1 Angustibacter peucedani | reverse complement strand
CGAGCCGTCCGCCGCGCTGCGCACCCGGGCCGCGGCCGTCGCCGGGGCCGTCGCGCTGCACAGCGGGTCGCTCGACGTCGCGCGCGACGTCCTGCTGCAGGCGGGTGCGGAGGTGGCCGACGCAGACCCGGCCGCCGCGGTGCTGCTGCTGTCGGACGCGGTGCTGGCGTGCATGTCGTCGGCCGACACGGCGTCCAGCGCGGTCGCGGTGCGGCGCATCGACGCGCTCGTCGACCGGGTGGACGACCCGCGCGTGCGCTGGGTGGGCGAGATGGCGGTGGGCGTCGGCGACGTGCTGACCGGGCAGGCCGACCTCGACCGGTTCCGCACCGCCGTGCGCGAGGCGGTCGAGGACGCGGCGCTGCGCGACGACGTCCGGCTGGCGCCGTGGCTGGTGCTCGGCCCGCTGTTCCTGCGCGAGAGCGGTACCGGGCGCGAGCTGGTCAGCACGGTCACCGAGCACCTGCGGCGGCGGGGCGCCGTGGGTGGTCTGCCGTTCATCTTGTTCCAGCTCGGCCGCGACCAGGCCACCACCGACCAGTGGGACGACGCCGAGGCCACCTACACCGAGGGCCTCCAGCTGGCCCGGGAGGTCGGCCACTCGACCGACCTGGCGGCCTGCCTGGCCGGGCTCGCGGCGGTCGAGGCGCGGCGCGGCAAGGAGGCGAGCTGCCGCGAGCACGTCGACGAGGCGCTGCGGCTGAGCCGCGACCGCGGCATCGGCCTCTTCCACGTCTGGTCGCTCGTGGCGCTCGGCGAGCTCGCGCTGGGGCTGGGCCGGGCGGACGACGCGCGCGCCCACCTGCAGGACGTCGACGCGCTGCTCGTGGGGTCGGGGTTCGTCGACGTCGACCTGTCACCCGCGCCGGACCTCGCCGACGCGCTGGTGCGCCTGGGCGAGGAGGAGGGGGCGCGCCGGCAGGCGGTGGGCTACCTGGAGCGGGCGAGCGCCAAGGGCCAGCCGTTCGCGCTGGCCCGCGCCCTGCGCGCCGTCGGCACCACCGGTCCGGACGACGACGTTGACCGGGTGTTCGCCGAGGCGCTGGGGCTGCACGCCCGGTTCCCGGACTCCTTCGAGACGGCGCGCACCCAGCTCGCGCTCGGGGCCCGGCTGCGGCGCGACCGGCGCCGGGTCGACGCGCGCAGGCCGCTGCGCGCCGCCCTCGCGACGTTCGAGCGGCTGGGCGCCACGCCGTGGGCGGACCAGGCGGCGGACGAGCTGCGCGCCACGGACGAGACGGCGCAGCGGCGGGGGACCGGGGGCCTGCCCGACCTCACGCCGCAGGAGCTGCAGGTCGCGCGGATGCTCGCCGGCGGGCGCACGACGCGCGAGGCCGCGGCCGCGCTGTTCCTCAGCCCCAAGACGATCGAGTACCACCTGCGGCACGTGTACCTGAAGCTCGACGTGCGGTCCCGCACGGAGCTGGCCGAGCGTCTGTTAGGTTAGGCTCGCCTAAGTAAGCCTAGCCTCAGGAGACCACGTGCGCCCGACCCGACTGCGGGGCCTCGCCGCCGCGACCCTCGCCCTGCTGGCGCTCGCCGCCTGCTCGACCGGCCCGGCCGACGCCGGGTCCGCGAGCAGCGCCGGCGCGACGTCCGCCGCCCCCGACGCCTTCCCGGTGACGGTCGAGCACGCCTTCGGCTCGACGACGATCCCGCGGCTGCCGCAGCGCGTGGCCACGGTCGCGTGGGTCAACGCCGACACGGCCCTGGCGCTCGGCGTCGTGCCGGTCGGCATGCCGAAGGACGAGTGGGGCGGCAACGAGCACGGCTCGACCCCCTGGAAGGACGCCGCGCTGACCGGGCTCGGCGCCGCCATCGGCACCTCGAAGGCGCCGGCCCAGTACTCGGAGGCCGACGGCATCAACTTCGCCGAGATCGCCAAGACCACGCCCGACGTCATCCTGGCCGCCTACTCGGGGCTGACGAAGGCCGACTACGACAAGCTCAGCAAGATCGCGCCCGTGGTGGCGTACCCCGACGTCGCGTGGGGCACCCCGTGGCAGGAGTCGACCCGGATGATAGGCACGGCCCTCGGCCGCTCGGCCCAGGCCGAGCAGCTGGTGACCGACACCGAGAAGACGATCAAGGACGAGGCGGCGAAGTACCCGCAGCTCGCCGGCAAGACGTTCATCTACGGCAACCTCGAGCCCAGCTCCGGCGCCGGCATCAACATCTACACGCCGAACGACAACCGGCCGCGGTTCCTCACCCAGCTCGGCATGACCCTCGCCCCCGTGGTGGCCGACAAGACCAAGGGCGGCAAGGACTTCTTCATCGAGTGGTCGCCCGAGCGGGCCGACGAGCTGGCGGCCGACGTCTTCGTCACCTGGGTGCCCGACGCCAAGACGGAGCAGGCGATCACCGACGACCCGCTGTTCGGCCAGATCCCGGCCGTGAAGCAGGGCAGCCTCGTGGCCGACTCCGACAACACCCTCACGCTGTCGATCTCGGCGTCCAACCCGCTCAGCCTGCCGTGGGCGCTCGACACCTTCCTGCCCCAGCTGGCCGCCGCGGCCGACGCGGCCGACGCGGCCGACAAGGCCGCCTGACGCGGTGACCAGCCCCACCCTCGCGCCGCGCCGGGCCGCGGCGGGCGACCTCGGTCGCTCCGCCGCGCGCCGGCGGGTGCCGCCGCTCGCCGTCCTGGTGCCCGTGCTGGTGCTCCTCGCCCTGGCCGTCGTGTGCTCGCTCGCGATCGGGGCCAAGGACGTCCCGCTGCACACCGTCTGGGACGCGTGGTCCGCGGCCGACCCCTCGGACGGCGCCCAGGTCGTCGTGCGGGCCCGGCTGCCCCGCACGGTGGCCGGGCTGCTCGTCGGCGGTGCCCTCGGCCTGGCCGGCGCCGCCATGCAGGCCGTGGCGCGCAACCCCCTGGCCGACCCGGGGATCCTCGGGGTCAACGCCGGCGCCGCGCTCGCCGTGGTCGTGGCGCTCGCGGTGCTCGGGGTGACGGGCGTCTCGGCCTACGTGTGGTTCGCGCTGCTGGGGGCGGCGGTCGCGGCCGTGCTCGTGTACGGCGTGGCCAGCCTGGGCCGCGAGGGCGCCACGCCCGTCAAGCTCGCCCTCGCCGGCGCGGCCACGACGGCCGGGCTGGTCTCGCTCACCAACGCCCTGCTCGTCACCAGCCGCCAGACCCTCGACAGCTACCGCGCGTGGCAGGTCGGGTCGATCGGCCTGCACGACTGGACCGCGGTGCGCGCGACCCTGCCGTTCTTCCTCGTGGGCGTCGCGATCACGCTCGGCACCGGGCCGCTCCTCAACGGCCTGGCCCTCGGCGACGACGTCGCGCGCGGCCTGGGCCAGCGGGTCGGGCTCGGTCGCGCCGTGACGGCGGCGGGCGTCGTCCTGCTGTGCGGGGCGGCCACCGCCCTGGCCGGGCCGATCGGGTTCGTCGGGCTGGTCGTGCCGCACGCCGTCCGGGCCCTGGTCGGCACCGACAACCGCTGGGTGCTGCCGCTGAGCCTGCTCGTCGGGCCGCTGCTGGTGCTGTCCGCGGACGTCGTCGGCCGCGTCGTCCTGCCACCGGCCGAGGTGGCCGCCGGCATCGCGACGGCCGTGGTGGGGGCGCCGGTCTTCGTCGCGCTGGTGCGCCGGCGCCGGGTGCCGGGATGGTGAGCGCGGCCGTCGAGGTCGTGCGGTCCAGCCGCTCGCGCGGCCGGCGCCGCACCCGGCTGGTGCTGGGGGCGCTCACGGTGCTCGTCTGCGCGGCGGCGGCGGTCGACGTCCTGCTCGGCACCTACACGGTCACCGTCGCCGACCTGGCGCGGATCCTGGGCGGCGAGCAGATCCCGGGCGCGACGTTCGTCGTGCTGGAGGACAAGCTGCCGCGCGTGGCCACCGCCCTCGGCGTCGGTGTCGCCTTCGGCGTCTCGGGCACGGTCTTCCAGACGATGCTGCGCAACCCGCTGGCCAGCCCCGACGTCATCGGTATCAGCGCCGGGGCGAGCGCCAGCGCGGTCTTCGCGATCGTCGTCCTCGGCGCCACCGGGCTCGGCGTCTCGACGTCCGCGCTGGTCGGGGCGCTGGGCGTCGCGCTCGTGATGCACCTGCTCGCGCGCGGCGGCGCGGCGCCGGGGCAGCGGCTCGTGCTCATGGGGATCGGCCTGGCCGCGATGCTGCAGGCCGTCACCACCTACCTGCTCAGCCGCTCCGACATCAACACCGCCACCGCGGCGTTCGTCTGGCTCAACGGCTCGCTGGGCACGAGCACCTGGCCGCGGGTGGCCTCCCTGCTGGTGGGGCTGGCGGTGCTGCTGCCCGCTGCTGCGGCCGGGTCGCGCGCTCTCGGCGCCCTCGCCCTCGGTGCGGACGTCGCGCACGCCACCGGCGTGCCGGTCGAGCGCGCGCGGGTCGGGCTGCTCGTCGTCGCGGTCTGCCTGTGCGCGGTCGGGACGGCGGCGGCGGGACCGGTGGCGTTCGTGGCCTTCCTGGCCGGGCCCATCGCCCGGCGGCTGCTGCACGGATCGGTCTCGCTGGTCGCCTCCGCGCTGGTCGGGGCGCTCGTGCTGCTGGTGGCCGAGCTCGTCGCGACGACCCTCGTGCCCGGCACGGCCCTGCCCGTGGGCGTCGTCACCGGCGCGCTCGGCGCGCCGTTCCTGCTGCACCTGCTGATCACCACCAACCGAGTCGGCCGAGGAGGCTGAGATGACCAGCGCGCACACCCTGCTCACGCAGCGGCTGAGCCTGGCCTACGACGAGCGCACCGTCGTGCACGAGGTCGACCTGGCGCTGCCCCCGGGTGCCGTCACCGTCGTGGTCGGAGCCAACGCGTCGGGCAAGTCGACGCTGCTGCGCGGCCTGGCCCGGCTGGTGCGCCCCAGCGCCGGCGCGGTGCTGCTCGACGGCCGGTCGGTGCACGAGCTGCCCACCCGCGAGGTCGCGCGCACCCTCGGGCTGCTGCCGCAGTCGCCCGTCGCGCCCGAGGGCATCACCGTGGCCGACCTGGTCGGCCGCGGCCGCTACCCGCACCAGGGGTGGCTGCGCCGGTGGACGGCGGCGGACGACGAGGCGGTGGGCCGGGCGATGGCGGCCACGAGCACGCTCGAGCTCGCCGACCGCGACGTCGACGAGCTGTCCGGCGGCCAGCGCCAGCGCGTGTGGATCGCGATGGCGCTCGCGCAGGAGACCGACGTCCTGCTGCTCGACGAGCCGACGACCTTCCTGGACGTCGCCCACCAGGTCGAGGTGCTCGACCTCGTCACCGACCTGAACCGCGCGCGCGGCACGACGGTCGTCATGGTGCTGCACGACCTGAACCTCGCGGCCCGCTACGCCGACCACCTGGTCGCCCTGCGCCACGGAGTGGTCGTCGCCGAGGGCGCGCCGTCCGAGGTCGTCTCCGAGCAGCTGGTCCAGGACGTGTTCGGCCTGCCCTGCCGGGTCGTGCCCGACCCGGTCAGCGGCACGCCGATGGTCGTGCCCGTGGGACGCCACCGCGCGGCGGTGCCGGCATGAGCGGCATCCGCGCGTTCGACGTCGAGGTCGCGGCGCTCACCCCGCTGTCGCCGCACTTCGTGCGGGTGACGTTCGCCGGCCCCGACCTCGCCCGCCTGGACGACGGCGGCGACCTCGGCCCGCGCGACCTGCGGGTCAAGCTGATGATCCCGGCCCCGGGGCACGAGCTGCCGGACCTCGGCGACCTGGACGACGGCTGGTACCGCAGCTGGCTCGCGCTCGACCCGGTGCGGCGCGGCTCGATGCGCACGTACACGATCCGCACGGCCCGCGTGCGGGGCGCCGAGCCGCAGGTCGACGTCGACTTCGTGGTGCACCCGGACGAGGCGCCCGACGGCGGGGGGCCGGCGGCGCGCTGGCTCGCCGCTGCCGCGCCGGGCGACCGTCTGACGATGCTCGGCCCCGACGCCGCGAGCGCCGGCGACGGGCCGCCCGGCGGGGTCGAGTGGCGACCTCCCGTCGGCGACGCCCGGGTGCTGCTCGTCGGCGACGAGACGGCCGTGCCCGCGATCGGCTCGATCCTCGCGACGCTGCCGCCCGGCGTCCGGGCGCACGTCGTGGCGGAGGTGCCGTCGGCGGCCGACTTCCTCGACCTGCCGACGGCCGCCGAGGCCGAGCTGCTGTGGTGCGCGCGCGGCGACCGGCCGCGCGGCGAGGCGCTGGCCGAGGCCCTGCGCGACCTGCTCGACCGGCTCGGCGTGGGCGGCGAGCCGGAGCCTGCCGCGGACGGCGACGTGCTGCCCGACGTCGACGTCGACGCCGAGATCCTCTGGGAGACCGGCGTCGCGGCGTCCGACGGCCTCTACACCTGGCTGGCGGGGGAGGCGGCGGTCGTGCGGGACCTGCGCCGCCACCTCGTGCGCGAGCGCGGGCTCGACCGGCGGCGCACGTCGTTCATGGGCTACTGGCGCCAGGGACGGGCCGAGAGCGCCTGACCGGGGCCGTCATGCGGTGTCCGTCCCGCCACCTAGACTGCCGGGACGGCGGTGTCGAGGAGGCCGGGTGCCGGGTCGGATCAAGGCGGAGGTCGTCGCCGCCGTCAAGGAACGGACGTCGATCGAGGACGTCGTGCGCGAGCACGTCACCCTGCGCCAGGGCGGCGTCGGGTCGCTCAAGGGCCTGTGCCCGTTCCACGACGAGAAGTCGCCGTCGTTCAACGTGCGGCCCCAGCTCGGCGTGTGGCACTGCTTCGGCTGCGGCGAGGGCGGCGACGTCATCTCGTTCGTGCAGAAGGTCGACCACCTGACCTTCGCCGAGGCCGTCGAGCGGCTCGCCGACAAGGCCGGCGTGCCGGTCGAGTACGACGAGGGCGGGGCACCGCGGCGCGAGGACGTCGGCCGCCGCACCCGTCTGGTCGAGGCCAACCGGGTCGCCGAGCAGTTCTACGCCGAGCAGCTCTCGAGCGCGCCCGACGCGGTGCCGGGGCGCCGGTTCCTGTCCGAGCGAGGGTTCGACCGCGAGGCGGCGGCCCGCTTCACCGTCGGCTACGCGCCGCGCACCGGCGAGGCGCTGGTGAAGCACCTGCGCGACAAGGGCTTCGCCGACGACGAGATCGTGCTGGTCGGGCTGGCGGGCCGCGGGTCGCGCGGGCTGTACGACCGGTTCCGCGGGCGGCTGGTCTGGCCCATCCACGACATCACCGGCGACTGCGTCGGGTTCGGCGCCCGGCGGCTGTACGACGACGACCGGATCGAGGCCAAGTACCTCAACACCTCCGAGACGCCGCTGTTCAAGAAGTCGCAGGTGCTCTACGGCCTCGACCTGGCCAAGAAGGCCGTCGCCACCGGGCGGCGGGCCGTCGTGGTCGAGGGCTACACCGACGTCATGGCGTGTCACCTGGCCGGCGTCGAGACCGCCGTCGCCACGTGCGGCACGGCGTTCGGCACCGACCACATCAAGGTGGTGCGCCGGCTGATGCGCGACGACGACGAGGTGCACCCGGCCGAGGTGGTGTTCACCTTCGACGGCGACGCCGCCGGGCAGAAGGCCGCGCTGCGCGCCTTCGAGGAGGACCAGCGGTTCGTGTCGCAGACCTACGTCGCGGTCGAGCCGCACGGTCTCGACCCGTGCGAGCTGCGCCAGCAGCACGGCGACGAGGCGGTGCGGGAGCTCATCGCCCGCAAGGTGCCGCTGTTCGAGTTCGCCATCACCAGCACCATCGCGCGCTTCGACCTCGACAACGCCGTCGGCCGGGTGCAGGCGCTGCGCGCAGCGGCGCCGGTGGTGGCCCAGATCAAGGACCGCTCGCTGCGGCCCGAGTACGCCCGGCGCCTGGCCGGACTGGTCGGGCTGGACGTCGACGAGGCCCGTCGCGCGGTCGCCGCGGCCGCCAAGGCGGGGGAGCCCGGCGGCCGTCGTCCGCCGCCGGTGGTCACCGCCCGTGCGCCCGGGCCGCCGGAGCCCGACGCGCCCGCGGTGGCGGTGGTTCCCCGGCCCGACCCGCGCGACCCGACCGTGGCCATGGAGCGCCAGCTGCTGCAGTGCGTGCTGCAGGCGCCGTGGGTGCTCGACGCCACCGAGTTCGACGCGCTCGGCGACGACGCGTTCACCGCCGAGATGCACCGGCTCGTGCACGTCGCGGTGCGGTCCCTCGGCGGGCTGGCGGCGGCGGGGGCGGGGTGGCACGAGCAGGTCGCGGCTGCCGTCCCGGACTCCGTGCGGCCCTACGTCACCGACCTGACCGTCTCGTCGCTGCCCGTCGTCGGCGACGACGGGATGGCCAGGCTGGGCGCCTCGCTGCAGGTCGAGATCGCCCAGCGCGACCTGGTGCGCCGCGAGCGCGACGTGCACAGCCGCATGCAGCGCCTCGACGCCACGGGCGACGCCGTCGGGTACATGGCCGCGCTGCGCGAGGCGCAGGTGCTGGTCGAGCGGCGCCGCGCGCTGGCCGCGCGCGCCGACTGACGACCACCTGGTGAGATCCCGGGACGGTCGTGACCGACCTGTTGTCCCATCGTGATTTCCCCGGCGGGTGCACGTCGCCGACCGTGCCTAGGCTGGTCGCATGGCGTGGTGGTCCCGGTCCGAGAAGGTGCCCCCGCTGCCGCCCCAGGTGCGCGAGGGCCTGGCGCTGCCGCGGGGCGAGCGCGTGCTCGCGCACGGCGAGCGCGCCGACGGCGGCTGGGCCATCGCGACGACCGCGGCCCTGGTGCTGGTCGAGCCGATCGACGGCCCCGTGCGCGGGCCGGGCACGCCGTCCGAGCGCCGATGGTGGCACGACGTCGCCGAGGCGACGTGGGACCCCGACACCCGGGCGATCGAGATCCGCTGGGTCGACGCCCGCCCGGTGTGCACCGTGCGCCTGGGCGAGCTCACCGGCCGGTTCCCCGAGGTGCTGCGCGAGCGGGTGATGAGCACCTACGTGCTCTCGCAGCGGCTCCCGGTGCGCGGCCGGCGCGGCATCACCGTGGCGGTGCGCCGGCACGCGGCCGACGGATCGCTGTTCACCCAGGCCGTGCCGGACGACGGCATCGGCGCCACCCGCCCGCAGGTCGCCGAGCAGGTGCAAGCGCTCACCCGCGACCTCGCCGAGCAGGCCGGCCTGCCGGTCTGACCGCTCGCTCAAGGCCTCGGCGCCGAGAGCCGATGGACCGAGCACCCCGCGACCTTTGCTAAGGTTCTCGGGCCGATCCCGCGTAGCTCAACGGCAGAGCATCCGACTGTTAATCGGACGGTTACTGGTTCGAATCCAGTCGCGGGAGCGCATCATCGAAGGGCCCCGGTCACGCCGACCGGGGCCCTTCGGCGTCCTGCGGGCCGGGCCGGGAGTTTCAGATCCGGCGCGCGGTGGTCGATAGTGAAGGACGACGACACCGCCCGATGGCGAGGACGCAGCACCCCGGCGCCAGCACGGCCAGCACCTCCGCACCTCCAGCACCCCGCACCCCAGGAACTCCGGACATGACCCAGGTACCCGGCGTTCACGCGCTGCCGCGACGCACCTGGCTGCTGCCTGCCCACCTGGCCCTGGTCGCGCTGTGCATCGTCGGGTACCTGCTCGACGTCTCGACGACCGTCGACGCCGCCTGCTTCGTCGTCACCGGTCTGGCCACGGCGTCGGCCATGCTGCTCGGCCCCCGGCTCAACCGCCCGCAGGACCTCGTCACCTGGCGCCGGCTGCTCGTCGTGTGCCTGCTGTTCGCGGTCGGCCCGTCGGTGCGGCCGTCGGTCGAGGGCGCGCAGGGGCTCGCCCTCGCCCTGCCCGACCTGTTCCTGCTGCCGGGGTACGTGATCGCGCTGTCGGCCATGGCCCGGCTGCTGCGGCTGCGCGGGGCGCGCGACCCGGACGCCGTCCTCGACGTCACGGTCGTCACGGTGGGCGCGGCGCTGCTGTCGATCAGCTACGTCGTCGCGCCGGCGCTCGAGTCCTCGCCGCTGCCGGGCTGGGCTGCGGCGCTGGTGTCGGTCTACCCCGTGCTGGACGTGGCGCTGCTGGCGATGCTCGCGCTGCTGGCCTTCACCGCGCGCGACCGCAACCCCAGCCTCTGGCTGATCGTCGGGGCCGTGAGCGCCCTGCTGGTCGGCGACGTCTTCTACAACCTCGAGGCCGCCAGGGGAGCGCTCTCACCGGGTGGGGCCTTCGACGTCCCGTTCCTCGTGGCCTACGGCCTGCTGGGCGCGGCCGCGCTGCACCCCTCGATGACCGTGCTCGGGCTGGGCCGGCGGCAGGCCCGGGTGCAGGCGTGGTCGTGGCAGCGGCTCGCCGTCCTGGTGCCGGCGCTGCTGGTGCCGGCGCTGCTGATCGTCCCGGACGCCAACCTGCCCCTGCCGGTGCGGTGGCTGCAGGCGCTGGGCAGCGCCGCCCTCGTCGCGGCCGTGCTGGCGCGCGCCGGCCGGGCGGTGCGCGAGCAGAGCGAGTCGCGCCGCGTCTACGAGCACCTGGCGACGCACGACGCCCTCACCGGCCTGTCGAACCGCCCGGCGCTGAACGACCGGTTGGAGGAGCTGCTGTCGATGGGGCGCGCCGTCACGGTGCTGTTCATCGACCTCGACGGCTTCAAGCTGGTCAACGACTCGTGGGGCCACGCCATCGGCGACGACCTGCTGGTGCAGGTCTCCGAGCGGCTGCGCCGGCACCTGCCGGCCGACGTCATGCTGTCGCGCTCGGGCGGCGACGAGTTCATCGTCGTCCTGCCCACCCGGCCCCAGGACGTCGACGGCACCGGCTTCGCCGAGCACGTGATCGCCGAGCTGTCGCAGCCGTTCTCGCTGTCGGTCGGCGAGGTGGTCGTGACGCCGTCGATCGGCATCGCGTCGTCGGCCACGGCGGGCGACCACCGGGCCGAGGACCTGATCCGCGACGCCGACACCGCGATGTACCGCGCCAAGGACGCCGGTCGCAGCCGCGCCGTCGCCTACCACCCGTCGATGGGTGAGGTGGTGCGGCACCGCGTCGCCCTGGACCGCGCGCTGCGCCAGGCGCTGGGCCGCGGCGAGATCTCGGTGGCGTTCCAGCCGATCGTCGAGCTGGCGAGCGGCCGTCTCGTCGGCTTCGAGGCGCTCGCGCGCTGGGACCGGCCGGACGGCGGCCCGAGCGCGCCCGACGTGTTCATCCCGGCCGCCGAGGAGAACGGGCTCATCCTGCCGATCGGCGACTTCGTGCTGGAGCGCGCGCTCGACGAGCTGCAGCGGTGGCGGGCGAGCTCCCCGTGGGAGATCGGCGTCAACGTCAACATCTCGGGCCGGCAGCTGCTCGACGCCACGTTCACCGGACGGGTGCTGGCCGCGCTGGCGCACCGCGACCTGCCGACGTCCAGCCTGCGCCTGGAGGTCACCGAGTCGACCCTGGTCGGCGACGACGTCGTCGCGGCCACGGCGCTGCGCGACTTCGAGCACGCCGGGGTGTCGGTCTCGGTCGACGACTTCGGCACCGGCTACTCCTCGCTCAGCTACCTGAGCCGGCTGCGGGTTCACGAGGTCAAGATCGACCGCTCGTTCGTCGCCGGGCTCACCACCCGGCCCGAGGACCACGCCATCGTGCGGGCGACGACCGCCATGGCCGAGGCGCTGGGGCTCGAGGTCGTCGCCGAGGGCATCGAGACCCGCGACCAGCGCGACTCGCTGGTCGAGCTCGGCGTCCGGCGCGGTCAGGGCTGGTGGCTGGGCCGGCCGATGCCCGCCGAGGACGCCGCGGCGCTCGTCACCCGCCAGCTCGACGGTGCCGACCCGGCTCCCGGGACGCGCCCGGTGCCTCCGCGTCCGCGCCCGCCTGCTCCCTGAGGTCGATCGTCGTGGGCCGCGGCTCGCGCAGGTCGACCTCGAGGGGCGCCGGCGTCGTGTAGGCCCAGTAGCCCTGCGCGTCGACCATCTCGTACTCGACGTCCGCGATCACGGCGTCGGCGATCCGCTTGACCGCGCGCGGGACGTGGAAGCCCTCCATGTTGCGCTGGGGGACGTCGAGCACCAGGACGCCGCCGCGCGGGCCGAGCGTCGAGGCGACCGTCGCGACGATCAGCTGGAACGCGCCGCCGCCCTGCTCGCTCGGCCGGACCCCGACGAACCCGATGTACCAGCAGCGACCGGCTGCGTAGTGCTCCGGCCAGCGCGCGGCGAAGAACTCGGGTGAGACCAGCGGCATGGCCGTCAGGTCGTTGGCCAGCGTCGCGATGCCGGCGACGGCGCCGTCCTCGCGCCGGGCCAGGTAGACGGTGACCCGCTCGTCGGCCATGACGTCGTCGAACTCGGCCCGGGTCATGACGTGCCGCTGGATGGCGGCGGTGCGCAGCTCGGCGAAGGAGTCGGCGTAGGCGTCCCAGGCCCGCTCCCGCAGGTCGCCGTCGACGACGGGGAGGGCCAGCAGCTCCAGTCCGCTCATACCCTCGCAAACTACTCAGGATGTCCAGCAGCGGAAGGCCGGACGCGCGGCGAGCTGCCGCGCGTCGGGCCCTCCGGTCGTCCGCTGGCGGTCAGTAGCTGGGCGTGCGAGCGGTGTACTGCGTGTTCGTCGCGCCGTTCGGGTCGATGGTGCCCTGCGCGTAGGCCGACAGGCCCTTGTCGTAGACCATCGGCGTCCAGCAGTCCTGCGTGCCCTCGCCGGCGGTGCAGCCGTACTGCACGCCGTCGTTGTTGCGGTGGATCAGGCCGTGGGGGACCCACGTCTGGTTGCTGACCACGCGGGTGCCGTGGACGTGGGCCCAGGCGCCGTGGCACTTCACGGAGTACATCAGGTCGACGTAGCCGACCGCGGTCGAGCCGTTCTTGATCAGCGTGTGGTAGATGACCTGCTGGTCGGCGCGGCAGCCGTGGTCGGCGGCGCGGTCGCCGTCGATGGCGTAGTGCGTGGCGGACGCGCTGGACGCGGTCCCCACGCCGATGGCGGCAGCGGCCATGACCACTGCGGCCGCACGCCTCATGGACGTCTTCATGTGGATCCCCCTTGCTTGGTCCTGCTCGGTGGCGCCGGCCTCGTCGCGCGGCGCCGGGGGAAACGTAGCGGGCGAAACGGACCAAGGGGAAGAACCCGCCAGCGGGAAGTTCTGCGACGTCGTCCGGCTACGCTCGCGACCGACGGGGCGGTAGCTCAGCCGGTCAGAGCAGCGGACTCATAATCCGTCGGTCGTGGGTTCGAGCCCCACCCGCCCCACGCCCGCCGTTGCCACGAACATCACGTGCCGGTCGCCTCGGCGCGCTCGACGGCGAGGCGGTGGGTGTCGTCGACCTTCTGGGCCAGCCGGAACAGGCCGAGGCCCAGCGTCGCCACCCCGAGCAGTGCCAGCACCGAGCCGATGGCGAGCACCGTGGGCGTGCCCTCGGCGTCGGGCGTGCGCGCGCCGTGCCAGACCGCGAACACGTCGACCGCCAGGCCCAGCAGCAGCACCACGGTGCCGGTGAGCACGGCGTCGGCGGAGGGCACGCGGGCGAGGTCCGAGGAGCGCGACATGCGCGTGAGCCTAGGGGCTGACGGCTACGCGGTGAGCTGGGACACGAGGACCCGTTGTGCCGCAGGGCAGTCCTCGCACGCCGAGGCGTCGCGCACGGCCGAGCCGGCCGCCACCGTGAACGCGCTCGACCAGGCCGGGGGACCGGTGGGGTACCAGACGTAGGCGGTCCAGCCGGTGCGCTCGCGCTGCCAGCCGTCGAGCCGGCCGGTGCGCCAGGTGCCGCCGAGGCGCAGCAGCACCGGACGTCGTCCGGCCGGCACGTACTGCATCGACCGAGCATAGGATCCGGGGACGGGGTCGGGCACCCACCGACCCCTCGAGGGCGGAGGCCGCCGTGGACGACCGTCAGCTGCACGACCAGATCAACGAGCTCGTCCAGCGCGAGCACGTCCTGCGCAAGGACCCCGCGGGCGACCGCGACGAGCTGCGCCAGGTCGAGGTCACGCTCGACCAGTGCTGGGACCTGCTGCGCCAGCGCGACGCGCTGCGCGCCGCGGGCAGCGACCCCGGCGGGGCGCACGTCCGTCCGGCGTCCGAGGTCGAGGGCTACCGGCAGTAGCCCCACCGGCGGTGGCCGCTCGGGCTCAGGGCAGGCCGTTCTCGCGCACCAGCGCCTGGTAGCGCGCGGGGTTGGTCGCGCGCAGGTGCGCGACGAAGTCGCGGTGCGACAGCGTCGTGCGCAGCTTGTGCCGCGCCATGCCCAGCTGCGCGGCGGCGCGCTGACCGCGGGCCGAGCCGAGCGGCGAGGCCTTCACGAGGGCCTCGAGGCGGGTGACCTCGCCGCGGGCGTTGCGCTCGGCGCGGGCGCGCTCGATCTCCCATCCGGACGGGACGCTCACGGCACCTCCTGCTCAGATCGTCAAGGTTCTGGGTGCGGCTGCCGATAGGCCGAACGGGGGAACGGCACCCTCGCCGCCCCCACGACCCGAAGGATGCCATGCCCGCACAGCGCACGGTGCTCGTCACGGACGTGACCACGCCGCAGCAGTTCCTCGCCTGCCTGACGTCGGTCATCCGCTCGGTCGACCCCTCGGTGGCCGTCGTGGCCGTCTCGACGGGCAGCGGCAAGCTGCCGCCGCAGGTCGCGCGCCGCGTCCGGCTGGTGCGCGTGCCCCGCGGCGGGTCGTTCTCGGACGTCGTCGAGGCCGAGGCGGTGCGGCCGGTCACGGTCGTCGTCCTGACCTCCGACGTCACGGTCAGGGGCGACTGGCTCGACGGGCTCGAGCGCGCCGTCTCACCGACCCCGTTCTGCGTGGGCCTGCTCGGCACGCCCGAGCCCCGCGTGCTGGTCTTCGGCGACCGCGTGCGCACCACCCAGGCCCAGGAGGTCGTGCTCCCGGACGTCGCCGGCATCACCCTTCCCGCGGCCGCCGTCGCGCCGAAGCGCTCGCTGCGCACCATCTCCACCGTCTCCACCGTCTCCACCGTCTCCACCGCCTCGACCGCCGCGTCGTCCGGCCGCGCGGACGTCGACCCCGACCGCCCCGTGACCGTGACCGCCGCCCTCATCGTCAAGGACGAGGAGGAGGTGCTCGCGGCCTGCCTGGACGCCGTCCGCCCCGAGGTCGACGAGGTCGTGGTCTACGACACGGGCAGCACCGACGGCACCGTCGAGCTGGCGCGCGCCCACGGCGCCCGGGTCGTCGAGGGGCACTGGGACGACGACTTCGCCGCCGCGCGCAACCGGCTGCTCGACCACGTCACCACCGAGTGGGTGTTCTCGCTGGACGCCGACGAGGTGCTGCAGACCGTGCCGGGCGCGCTGCGCCAGCGGCTGGTCGGCGAGCGCCACGACCTGGTGCTCGTCCCGGTGCTGTCGACGTCCTGGTCGGCCGCGGACGACGGCGACGAGCACCGCCCGGTGCGCGTGTTCCGCCGCGAGCGCGCCCGCTGGGAGGGCGCGCTGCACGAGACGCTGGTGCCGGTCGACGGGCTGGACACGCTCGTCATGTCCGCCGTCCCCGCGCCCGTGCGGCTGCTGCACTCCGGCTACCAGAGCGACCGGATGGCCACGAAGGACAAGCGCACCCGCAACCTCGCCATCGCCCGGACCCAGCTCGACGGGCTCGACGCGACCAGCTCGGACGAGGACGTCGCCCGAGCCCGCGCCAACCTCGGCCGCGCCCTGGTGAGCGCCGGCCGCCCCGACGAGGGCCTGGAGGTGCTCGACGGCATGCTCGACCTGGCCGGCAACACCTCCGAGATGGTGCTCGGCTCGCGCGTCGCCCTGATCACCGCGCTGCAGCTGGGCCGGCTCGGCACCTACGACCAGTGGCTCGACGTCGCCCGCCGGTACGGCGAGACCGAGGGCGCGCAGGCCGTCGCCCGCGCCCGCCTGCTGCTGCACCACGGCGACCTGGACGGCGCGCTGCTCGAGCTCGAGGCCGCCGCCACGACCGACGGCGTCGACCCGTGGGGCGTGCCGTTCGACGCCGACGAGCTCGTCGGCCCGCGCGCGTCGGTGCTGTCGCGGCAGGGCGAGCACGAGCAGGCGCTCGCGCTGTACACCGACCTGCTCGCCCGCCGTCAGGAGCTCGTCCCGCTGGCCGCGCTGGTGCAGACCGCCGTCAACGCCGGCCAGCCGCTCGGCGAGCTCGTCGCCGTCGGCGGCCCGCAGTTCCTCGCCCGCTCGCTGCGTGACGCCGTGCAGCTCCCGCCGGGCGCGGCCGACCAGTGGCTCGACGCCGCCTGGCAGGCCGACCCGCAGGGCAGCGTGCTCGTCGCCGGCGCCGTCGTCGCGGCCCGGCTGCCCATGGAGGGCGTGCTCAAGTGGTCGCTGCGGGTGCGCGAGGCCGGGGCCGTCGAGCTCTGCCCGTTGCGTGCCATCGGCTACGACGTCGAGCGGCCCGCGGCCGAGCGCTGCCTCGCCCTCGCCGTGCTCGGCGACGTGCTCGCCGAGCGCGACGCGCTGGTGGCCTTCGACGACGTCGCGGCGAACCTGCCCGACGACCAGACCGCCGACCTGCTCGCCGCCCTGGCCACCTACGCCCCCGGGCTCGCGGTCGAGGCGACGGCGCCTGCGGGCGCAGGTCGATGACAGCCCCGGAGCGCGTGCGCGTCGTCGTCGAGGTCGCCGACCTCGCCAGCGACGGCGCCCGCGCGGTGGTCAGCGCCGCCGTCCAGCTGTTCTCGGCGGCCGACCCGGTGGACGTCGTCCTGCACGTCTCGGGGTCGGACGAGCCGACGCAGGAGCAGGCCGAGGTCGTGCTGGGCTGGTGCCTGGGCGCCGTCGACCAGCCGTCCGAGCTGCCCGAGGTGCTGCTCGTCGGCACCGCCGAGGCCACTGCCGAGCCCGCCGCCGTCACGGTGCGGGCCGAGGCCGACGTCCCGGCCGCCGCCCGCGCGGTGGCGCTGCTGACCGCTGCGGCGCAGACGGTCTGGGCCGCCGCCGAGCCGCCGGCTCCCGTCGTCCACGAGGCTGCACCCGTTGCGGCACAGGCTGATCCGGTCGCCGGGGGTCGGGCCGCCGCGCGCCTGGCGCGGGTCACGGCGCTCGAGGCCCTGGCCCGGCGCGACGTCACCTCCGCCGTCCAGGTCGCGCAGGGACGGCGTCGTCCGACCGTCGTCGGTCTGTTCCAGCACGTCAGCTACTGGGCCGCCGTCGAGGACGTCTACCGCGAGCTCGCCGCGCGCGACGACGTCGACTTCGTGCCGGTCGCGCTCGAGAGCGTCGTCGACCGCCGGTCGGGGAGCACGCAGGAGTTCTTGCGCGAGAACGGTTTCGACCCGCGTCCGGAGACCTGGCTGATCCAGGGCATGGACGACGTCGACGCGGTCGTGCTCGAGAACCCGTACGACGAGATGCGACCGTGGCAGCTGCGGGTCGAGGACTTCGCGCGCCGCGGGGTGCGCATGGTCGGCCTGCCCTACGGCAACAACGCGATCAGCGGCCAGTTCATGGACGCGCTGCTCTGGGACCAGCCGCTGCACCGGCTCGCCTGGCGCTACTACCTGCCCAACAGCACGCAGCGCGAGCTCTACGCGCAGCACTGCGCCGCGGGCGACGACCCGGTGCGGGTGCTCGGCAACCCCAAGCACGACGCGATCGTGCGAGCGGCCCGCGCCGGTGCCGGCGCCGAGCCCTCGCCGAACGCCGCGGCCTGGCTCGAGCTGGCTGCAGGTCGCCCGGTGGTGGTCTGGAACCCGCACTTCCGCACCGCGCCCGGCGGCTGGTCGACCTTCCCGCGCTACCTGCGCCAGGTCGTCGCCTACGCCCAGGACCACGACGACCTCGTGCTCGTCGTCCGGCCGCACTTCCGGCTCTTCTCCGAGCTGCGCCGCGGCGGGCTGGGGCACCTCGAGCGCGAGCTGCGCGCGGCCGTGCTCGCGATCCCGAACCTCGTCCTCGACGAGACCCCCGACTACCGCGACGCGCTGGGCGTGGCCGACGCCATGGTCAGCGACCTGAGCTCGCTGGCCTCGGAGTTCCTCGTCACCGGCCGGCCGCTGCTCTACCTGCACCGCGCCGACGGGCCCGGGCCGAGCGCCGAGGGCGGCTACCTCGACGCCGCCGACCGGGCCGAGTCCTGGCCGGACGTCGGGCGCTTCCTCGACCAGGTGCGCGCCGGCACCGACGCCTCGGCCGACGAGCGCCGGGCCGCGGTCGCGCGCGCGTTCCCGTTCCTGGACGGCGGTTCCGCCCGCCGCGTGGTCGACGACCTGGTGCGCTCGTTGCTGGCCGACCTGGCCGTGGCGGCTCCCGTGGAGGACGCGGACGTGGCCCCGGCCGAGCTGCCCGCCGTCCCCACCGGGCTGATCGCGATGCCGGCGCCCGACGCGACGTCCGTCTCGACGGCCCGGTCGCGCCCGCCGCTGGACGCCGTCCTGCTGACCGCCTTCCACGGCCGCTCCATGACCGACAACCCGCTGGCCATCGCGCGCGAGCTGCAGCGGGTCGGCCACCAGGCGCGCCGGCACTGGGTCGTCGCCACCCCTGGCGCGCCGGTGCCCGAGGGCTGCGAGCCGGTGCTGCAGGGCTCGGCCGAGCACGTCGACCTGCTGGCGCGCGCCCGCTGGGTCGTCGACAACGACGCCACGCCCGCCGCGCTCGTGCGCCGACCGGGGCAGTCGGTGCTGCAGACCTGGCACGGGACGCCGTTGAAGAAGCTGCGCTTCGACCTGCACGAGATCTCGCCGCGGTCGGACGCGACGCTGCGCGACCTCGACCACCAGGCCCGGCAGTGGACCCACGTGGTCTCGCCGAACGACCTCACCAGCACGGTGCTGCGCCGCGGTTTCCACGTCGAGGGCGAGCTGCTCGAGACCGGGTACCCGCGCAACGACGTCCTCGCCGACCCGGCGCGCCGCGACGAGACGCGGGCCGCCGTCCGCGAGCGTCTCGGCGTGCGCGACGGGCAGCGCGTCGTCCTGTATGCGCCGACCTGGCGGGACGAGAACGTCCTGGACGTCGCCGGCGGGGCGACCCTGCACGGCCAGCCGACGCTCGACTGGGCCGGCATCCGCTCGGTGCTCGGCGAGGGCACGGTCTGCTGGGTGCGCGCGCACCGGTTCGTGGCGGGCTCGGCCGCCGCGCTCGGCGGCGCCGGCGTCGTCGACGTGAGCGCCTACCCCGACATGGCCGACCTGCTGGCTGCGGCCGACGTCCTGGTCACCGACTACTCGTCGTGCTTCTTCGACTTCGCGATCACCGGCCGGCCGATGGTCTTCTTCACGCCGGACCTCGAGCGGTACCGCACGCAGCGGCGCGGGCACTACTTCCGCATGGAGGAGGTCGTCCCCGGACCGGTGCTGCTCGACGCGCACCGCGTCACCGAGGCGCTGGCCACCGTCGACGCGTGGTCGCCGCAGCAGGCCGACCGCTACCGCAGCTTCGTGCAGACCTTCGCGCCGTGGGACGACGGCAAGGCGGCGCAGCGCGTCGTCGAGGCCGTCTTCGCCTGACGTCTTTCCCTCACCAGAGCCGGTCTCCCTCACCCGGGCCGCTGGGCGGCGTCCGGCAGCGGCATCGGCGAGGGAAAGCCCCTGCCGCTTGCGCCCTGAGGGCCGGTTTGCGCCGCCAGAGCCGGTTCCGGCACTCCGAGAGCCGGTTCCCGGGGAGCAAAGGCCCGCCGACGGGCGTGGTGGCCGCAGGGTCAGGCGGCGACGAGCGGCTCGTGCAGCGAGTGCTCGCCACCGGCCTGCAGCACCTGCACCCCGCGCCGGGTCGCCGTGTTGACGACGATCGGCGCCAGCAGGTTGGCGGTCGACTCGGGCAGCGTCTGGCCGAGGGTGACCACGACGAGCAGCAGGGCGTCCGAGACGTCGGTGAGCCCGATGCTCGCGGCGGTGTCCTCGTCGATCTCGGGGGAGTACTCGTCGAAGAACACCGACGGCGCCGCGACCACGAGCTGCAGGTCCGGGTCGACGACCGAGCGCAGCCGGTACAGCGCGCCGCCCTCGTCGAGCTGGACGAGCACGCACCGCGACATGCCGGGAAGGCCCGGCACGGCGTCGACGAACTCGATGACGGGCAGGTCGGTGTCGGTCGCGGTGTCGGTCACGTCGTGGCTCATCGCAGGAAGTCCATGAGAGAAGGCTGCAGCACCTTGGCGGTGGCCTGCAGGGCGGCCTGGTAGGAGGTCTGCTGCAGCTGCATGTCCAAGATGGTCTTGGGCAGGTCGATGTCCTGCACGCCGGACAGCGTCGTGCCGAGCGAGAGGGCGCGGTCGTCCGCGGTGGTCTGGGCGGTGTCGACGCGGTTGTAGCGCACGCCGACGTCGGTCAGGGTCTGCAGCACGCTGCTCATCCTGCCGTCCAGCGCCGAGATGTCCGAGGCCAGGGCGGCCGGGTCGTTCACCGCGTTGGACGCGATGCTGTCCAGCAGGGCGAAGACCGAGCTCGAGCCGGCCCCGAAGACCGCCTGACCGTCGGCGCCGACCTCGATGGTGGTGGCGGCGTCCAGACGGCGGGTGACCTGGCCCGAGTCGCCGACGTACGCGTACGTCGTGGGGTCGAAGGCGGTGGTGCCGGACGTCGTCCCGCCGAACAGCGGCCGACCGGCGTTCGAGGTGTTGGCCAGCCCCATCAGCTCGCCGCGCAGGCTGGTCACCTGGGTGGCGAGGGCCTCGCGCGCGGGGCCGTCCATGTTGCCGGTCGAGCTGGCCGAGAGCGCGAGGTCGCGCACCTGCTGCAGCCGGGCGTTGACGTCCTGCAGCGTCGAGTCGACGGTGCCGAGCCACGCCTTGCCGTCGGCCGCGTTCTTCGAGTACTGCTCGTTGGCGGCGATCTGGCCGCGCAGCGACAGCGCCGAGACGGTGCCGGTGGGGGAGTCCGAGGGACGGTTGATCGTCTTGCCGCTCGTGAGCTGCTCCTGCAGCTTGGCGCCGCGGGCCAGGCTGGCCTGCAGGTTGGCCAGGCTGCTGGCCGCGATCGAGCCCTGGGTGATGCGCATCCCGGTCACCTTCCGACGGTCCCGACGCGGTTGATGAGGGTGTCGAGCATCTCGTCGACGGCCGTCATCACGCGGGCGGCGCCCTCGTAGGCGCGCTGGTACATGAGCATGTTGGACATCTCCTCGTCCAGGCTGACGCCGGACGACGACGCGCGGCTGGCGTCGGACTGCTGGCTGATCGAGGTCTGCACGGCCAGCTGGGTCTGCGCCGACGCCGAGGCGACACCGGTCGCGGCGACGAACGCGCTCCAGCGCACGTCGGCGCCGGTGGCGGACGTCGCGAGCTGGCCGAGCTTGTCGGCCACCGAGCCGTCGTAGGAGGCGGTGCCGGTCTGGGCGGCGGCGCCGACCTTGCGGGGGTCGGTGAAGGCCAGCCCCAAGGACTTGGCGGTGGTGCCGACGAAGAAGTCGCCGGTCGCGGTGCCGTCGAGGTCCTGGCCGGTGGCGTGCACGGCGTTCACCGAGCTGGCCAGCGCGGCGGCGACCTGGTCGTAGCCGTCGGCCGCCTCGGGGTAGACCTGGCGCAGGACGTCGACGACACCGCCGACCTGGCCGGCCGTGAAGGTCGCGGCCGCACCGGTCGACCAGGTCAGCTGCAGCGGGGTGCTGGTGCTGCTGTCGATCGACGCACCGCCGCTGGCCGACAAGGTGGCCGCGCGGGTGGTCGAGACGATGCCGACGCCGTTCACGCTGACGCTGACGCTGCCGTCGCTGTTCGGCGAGCTCTTGGCGCCCACCAGCTCGGACAGCTGCAGCACGAGCTGGTCGCGCTGGTCCATGAGCTCGTTGGGCGGGTTGCCGCTCGCGGTGGCGATGCGGATCTTGTCGTTGAGGTCGGCCACGCCCTTGGCGGTGGTGTTGACCTGGGTGACCAGCGCGTCGAGCTGGGCCCGCGTGTCGCCGTACGCCGAGTCCAGCGCGGCGCGGCCGCGCTGGATCGTGCCCACGACCGTGGCGGCCTTGCTCAGCAGGGCCTGGCGGGCCGGCACGCTGTCGGGGGTGTTCGCGACGCCCTGCCAGGCGCCCCAGAACTCCTGCAGCTGCGAGGAGAGCCCGGTGTCGGACGGCTCGCCCAGCACCTGCTCGACCTGGTCGAGCGCGGCGGACGTCGCCGTCGAGTAGGAGGCCTGCGAGTGCGCCTCGCGCTGGCGGGCGTCGACGAAGGCGTCGGCGAGCCGGCGGATCGAGCTGACGGTGACCCCGCCGCCGTTCTGGGTGATGAGCGAGGACGACATCATCCCGGCCTGCGTCGGCGTCACGACCGCGGCGAGCTCGGCGCGCTGGCGCGTGTAGCCCGGGGTGTTCGCGTTGGCGATGTTCTGGCCGGTCAGGGTCAGCGCGGCGCGCTGCGACATCAGCGCGTTCAGCGCCGTGCTGAGCCCCGAGAAGGTGCTGCTCATCGTGACCTCACAGCGCCCGGTCGATGACGCGCGTGGCGTGCAGCGGGCGGGTCTTGGCGCCGTTCGGCGTGTAGGTCTGCGCGGCGTGGCCCTCGACGCCCATGAGGGCCTCGCGGCTGGCGCGGGCGGCGGTGCCCAGCAGCTCGCGGTTCGAGCGCGACATGTCGCTGATCTCGTCGGTCAGCTGCAGGAACGCCTGGCGGTGGTCGCGCAGCATCTCGTCCCACGGCGCGGGCGCCGCGTCGGCGAGCGCGGTCAGGCTCGGGCCGGACGGCAGGCCGAGCTCGCCGGCCAGGTCGTCGACGGCGACGGCGCGCGACAGCTCGGCGCCGCGGATCTGCTCGATGACCATCTCGACCTCGCGGGTCGCGTGCGCCAACCAGCGCGTGCGACCGCTCGCCAGGACGAGCTGCTCCTCCTCGAGCTTGAACAGCAGCAGCTCGAGCAGCTCGCGCTCGGTCCACAGCACGGTGGACACCTCGGCAAAGCCCATCGGACTACCTCCAGCCGGAGACCTTCTCCGTTGACGTCCCATCGGCACCCGCGGGGACGACCTGAGAAGAACCGCGCCCACGTCGTCAGGTCGGTCCACGTCGGTGCTTCAGGTGCGCCCGGTTCGCGCCGAGACAGGTCTCATGCAGCCCACCCACGAGCCCGCCTTCCGGCCTGCGCTGGACTCCGGCGGACCCGACGCGCCTCTCGACGAGGCCGGACGCGACCTGGTGCGATCGCACCTGCCCGTCGTCGGGTACCTGGTGGCCGAGGTCCTCGGCCGGGTCCCGTCGCACGTGCAGCGCGACGACCTGGTCTCGGCCGGTCAGCTCGCGCTGGTCAAGGCTGCGCGCGCGTACGACCCCACCACGGGCGTGCCGTTCGGCCACTACGCCCGCACCCGCATCCGCGGCGCGCTCGTCGACGAGCTGCGCGCGGCCGACTGGGCCAGCCGCGGCGTCCGCAGCAAGGGCCGCCAGCTCGCGCAGGCCGAGGACCGGCTCTCCAGCGAGCTCGGCCGCTGGCCCACCGACGTCGAGCTGGCCCAGGAGATGGACGTCGAGCTCGCCTCCGTCCGCAGCTCTCGCACCGACCTGCACCGCAGCGTCGTCGTCAGCCTCGACCAGCTGGTCGAGGCGAGCGGCTCGGTCGACGACCACGTCGACCCGGGCGCCCACCAGCTGGACGCCGGCCAGTACGTCGTGCAGGCCGAGCGCATGAAGTACCTGACCGCCGCCGTCAAGGCGCTGCCCGAGCGGCTGCGCGTCGTGGTGGAGCAGTACTTCCTCGGCGAGCGGCCCATGGCCGAGATCGCCGCCCAGCTCGGCGTGACCGAGTCGCGGGTCTCGCAGCTGCGGGCCGAGGCGCTCGCGCTGCTCAAGGACGGCATGAACGCGCACCTCGACCCCGCGCAGCTGCCGGCGCCCGAGCGCCCGGACGGCGTCGTGGCCCGTCGGCGCAGCGCGTACTACGCCCAGGTGGCGGCCTACGCCGCTGCCCCGGCCCTGCCCGCGCAGCGCTCGTTGGAGACGGCCGGCCAGGAGCCCGTCGTCCCGCGCCGCGACATCACCCTGACGGCCTAACGAAAAACCCTCAGCCCGCCCGCCGCCCGTCCGATGAGTCGGGTGGCAGCCCACGGAAGGGCGCCATCGGACCCCATCACGGAGGAGCACATCATGGGTCTTCGCATCAACCAGAACATCGCGG
This sequence comes from Angustibacter peucedani, assembly GCF_054779595.1. Classification (NCBI taxonomy): domain Bacteria; kingdom Bacillati; phylum Actinomycetota; class Actinomycetes; order Kineosporiales; family Kineosporiaceae; genus Angustibacter; species Angustibacter peucedani. The sequence goes on along the minus strand of NZ_BAAGXY010000060.1, from coordinate 10,527 downwards.
CGCTCAACGCGTACCGCAACCTGTCGGTCACCGACAGCCAGATGAGCAAGTCGCTGGAGAAGCTCTCGAGCGGCTTCCGCATCAACCGCGCGGCGGACGACGCTGCCGGCCTCTCGATCTCCGAGGGCCTGCGCTCGCAGATCGGTGGCCTCAAGGTCGCCGTCCGCAACGCCCAGGACGGCGTCAACGTCGTGCAGACCGCTGACGGCGCCCTGAACGAGACCACCTCGATCCTGCAGCGCATGCGCGACCTCGCGGTGCAGGCCTCGAACGGCGGCTCGCAGGACACCGACGCGCAGGACGCGGCCAACACCGAGTTCAACGCGCTGAAGTCCGAGCTCACGCGCATCGCCGACACCACCAAGTTCGGCTCGCAGAAGCTGCTCGACGGCTCGTTCTCGGGCCTGTTCCAGGTCGGCGCCAACGTGAACGAGACGATCTCCGTCTCCATCACCAACGGCACCGCTGGTCTGGACGCCGCCGGCCTCGGCCTCACCGCCGGTGTCGCGCTGTCCAAGGCCTCGAACACGGTCTCCCAGAACGTGTCGCTGGCCAACGCGGCCATCACGGCGATCGACTCGGCCATCAAGTCCGTCTCGACCACCCGTGCGTCGCTGGGTGCTGCTCAGAACCGCTTCGAGCACACGATCAACAACCTCAACGTCGCGGTGGAGAACCTGTCCGCGTCGGAGAGCCAGATCCGCGACACCGACATGGCGTCCGAGATGAGCAAGTTCACCCGGGCCCAGATCCTGCAGCAGGCCGGCACCGCGATGCTCGCCCAGGCGAACTCGTCGCAGCAGTCGGTGCTCCGCCTCCTGCAGTAAGACCGAGCACGGCAGCAACACCGCAACACCCGCAAGACCCAGTGCACCCCAACGGGGGCGGGCCCCAGGGCCCGCCCCCGACGGGTGGCACCGGGAAGTCCAGTCCCGGCACCGCCGGGTGAGCCGGTAGAGGGCGAGGTGCGAGATGGCGACCACGGTCGACGGACTCGTCAGCGGGCTCGACACCACCACGATCATCAACCAGCTCATGCAGCTGCAGGCGGCTCCCCAGGACCGCCTGAAGTCCAGCCTCAGCAGCACCCAGGCCGAGATCACCGCCTTCCAGGCCGTGAACACCAAGATGGCCAGCCTGCAGACCGCCGCCGACAAGCTCGGCAAGGCCGCCACGTGGGGCTCGGTCGCCGCGTCGTCCTCGTCGACGGCCGTGACCGCCACCGCCACCTCGGGCGCGCTGAGCGGCTCCCTCACCTTCAGCGTCAAGGCGCTCGCGGCCGCCAAGGCCTCGATCAGCAGCCAGACGTACACCTCGACCACCGCGGCCGGTGCGATCACCGACACCCCGCTGGAGATCCACGGCGCCGACGGTTCGCTGCGCGCCACGGTCACGCCGAACGGCAGCTCGCTCGCCGACGTCGTCCGCGCGATCAACTCGAGCACCACCGCCGGCGTCACCGCCGCGGCCGTGCAGGTCTCGCCCGGCACCTACCGGCTGCAGCTGACGTCCAAGACCACCGGCACCGCCAACGACTTCAGCGTCACCGGCTCCGGGGGAGCGGCGCTCGGCGGCCTGTCCTTCGACACCGCGACCGCGGCCAAGGACGCGCTCGTGCACGTCGGGGACGTCGGCGCGGGCTACGACGTGACCTCGGGCAGCAACACCGTCGAGGGCCTGATGCCCGGCCTGACCGTCAAGCTCGGGGGCCTGGCGGACGGCGTCACCGTGCAGACCACGCAGGACACCGCCGCCGTCACCTCCGCCGTCCAGGGCTTCGTCGACGCGATGAACGCCGCGCTGTCGAGCATCAAGTCGCAGTCCTCGACCGGCACCGTCACCGCGGGCGGCGGCCGCGCCGGCGTCGGCGCGCTGGCGGGCGAGGGCAGCATGCGCACCCTCACGACCAACCTGCTGAACTCGATCACCCACGGCGTCGGCGGCAAGTCGCTCTCGACGCTGGGCATCACCACCTCGCGCGACGGCACCGTGTCGTTCAACTCCACGAAGTTCGCCGACGCGATGAGCAAGGACCCGGCCGGCACCCAGGCGATGTTCGCCTCCACCGCCGCCAGCGCCACCGGCGTCGGCGTGAGCGTGGCCGCGCTGGCCAAGGGTGCGAGCAGCAGCACCGGCTCGATCGCGCTGTCGATCCAGGGCCGCACCTCGACGATCAACGACCTCACCAAGCGCATCTCCGACTGGGACGACCGGCTCTCCGCGAGCAAGAAGGCGCTGCAGCGCCAGTACTCGTCGCTGGAGACGGCGCTCAGCAAGATGCAGAGCCAGGCCACCTGGCTCAACGGACAGATCTCGTCCCTGGGATGACGCGATGACGACCTTCCTGCCCTCCCAGCCGAACGCGTACGCGCGCGCCGCGACCCGCTACGGCGACGACGCCGTGCAGACCGCGAGCCCGCAGCGCCTGCTCGTCCTGCTGTACGACCGGCTCTCGCTCGACCTGCAGCGCGCCCACCAGGCCCAGCTCGACGGCCACCGCGAGGCCGCGCACCTGAACCTCGCCCACGCGCAGGACATCGTCGCCGAGCTCCTGTCGAGCCTGGACGTCGACGCCTGGGCCGGCGCGACGGACCTGTCCCGCCTCTACACCTGGCTGCTCGCCGAGCTGACCCGCGCCAACGTGCGCATGGACGCCGCGCTCACCGCCGGCTGCCTCGAGGTCGTCGAGCCGCTGCGCGAGGCGTGGACGGCGGCCGCGGCCAGCGCGGGCACCGCCACCGGCGTGCCCGCCATGGGGCTCACCGGATGACGCCCGTCACCCCGGTGCCGGCGTCCGACGAGGCCGCCTGGCGGGTCGCGTGGGAGGACGCCCTCACCGCGCTCGAGCTCGACGTCGACTCGGTCGAGCGGATGCTCGCCTCGCTGCACGACGGTCGCGGCGAGCTCGTCGAGCCGACCGGCTCGTGGACCCCGCCCGTGGTGGGGCCGCTGCCCGAGTCGCTGCGCGAGCGCGCGCAGCTCGTGCTGGCCCGCCAGCTGCGGGTCATGGAGGACGTCGCGCACGCCGCCGTCCGCTCGCGCCAGCACCTCGAGGTGCAGCGCCGCATGCGCCCGGACGACGCGACCAGCCGGCCGCTGTTCGTCGACGCCGCCTTCTAGAAGATCAACAGCGGCACCGGCGAAAACGGTTGCCCCCCAAGGCTCAAGTCCCACCGCTGGCGGACGAGAGAACTAGGGAGCACGGAACGCTCACCCCCGGCCACGGAACGGCCACCCGCTTGCTTCGGCATCTGCGTCTGGTGGTGTGTTCTGTGTTCAACGACGTGACGAGCGTGGCGCTGAGCAGCGCGCTCGACGGCCTGGCCGCCCGGCAGCGGGTGATCGCCGACAACATCGCCAACGTCCAGACCCCCGGCTACCACGCCCAGCGCGTGAGCTTCGAGGACTCCCTGCGCGACGCGCTGCAGAACGGCTCGATCGAGTCGGGCGCCGTCGGCGAGGTCGAGCCCACCACCCAGACGTCCCTCGAGCCCACGCGGCTCGACGGCAACAACGTCAACCTCGACACCGAGACCCTGAGCAGCGTCGACACCAACCTGCGCTACCAGCTGACGCTGCGCGCGGTCGACCACGACTTCAGCGTGCTGCGCACCTCGATGAGGAGCAGCTGATGCCCATCTTCGCCGCACTCGGGATCGCGCAGTCCGGGGTCGCCGTCTACCGCAAGTGGCTCGACGCGGTCAGCGACAACATCGCGAACATGAACAACGTCTCGCGGACGTCGGAGGCGGCGTACCAGCAGAAGAACGTCGTGGCCACAGCCATGCCGGGCGAGCAGGGCGTGCAGGTCGGCGGCGTCGAGCTCGGCAGCGCCGAGGGCCGCATGGTCTACGACCCGACGCACCCGCTCGCCGACGAGCAGGGCTACGTCCGCTACCCCGACATCGACCTCGGCCAGCAGATGGGCCAGCTGATCATGGCCCAGCGCGGCTACCAGGCGAACCTCAGCGTCGTGGACCGGGCGAAGGACGCCTACCAGGCCGCGCTGCAGCTCGGACGCAGCTGATGAGCATCCCCGCCATCGGCGCCACCTCCGTGGTTTCCGCCGCCACGCTGCCCAGCACCGCCGCGAGCGGTGCGACCGGCACCGGCGCGGCCTCCGGCACCGACTTCGCGCAGGCGCTCCAGGGCGGCCTGCAGAACGTCCAGGACACCCAGGCCAAGGCCGACGACCTCGCGGTCAAGGCGGCCACCGGTGACCTCAGCGACGTGCACGACTACATGATCGCGGCGACCCAGGCCGAGCTCACCACCGAGCTCACCGTGACGCTGCGCAACAAGGCCCTCGAGGCGTTCAACGAGATCATGAGGATGCAGGGCTGATGCCGCGCGCCATGAACCAGACGATGCTGCGCGCCAAGGCGCAGCTCGCCACCTTCACCTCCGGGCAGAAGGTCATCGGGGCCCTGCTGCTCGTCGGCCTGGCCATCGGCGGCTTCGTCGTCTTCCGCTGGGCGAGCGCGCCGTCGTACACGCCGCTCTTCAGCAACCTCGCGGGCTCGGACGCCGGCGCCATCGTCGACAAGCTGGACGCCGACGGCGTGAAGTACCAGCTGACCGACGGCGGGGCGACCGTGCTCGTGCCGAAGGACGTCGTCTACGCCGAGCGGGTCAAGCTCTCGGGCCAGGGCCTGCCCTCGTCGTCCGACGGCGGCTACTCGCTGCTCGACCAGCAGGGCGTCACCGCCTCGCAGTTCCAGCAGCAGGTGACCTACCAGCGCGCCCTCGAGGGCGAGATCGCCAAGACCATCGACGCCATCGACGGCGTGAGCAGCTCGGTCGTCCACCTGGCCATCCCGGCCAAGGACGTCTTCCTGGACGACGCCAGCAAGCCGAGCGCGTCGGTGCTCGTCGGCATGAAGCCGGGCAGCGAGCTGACGCCGCAGCAGGTGCAGAGCGTCGTGCACCTCGTGGCCTCGAGCATCGAGGGCATGAGCGCGGACGACGTCACCGTCGTCGACGGCAAGGGTCAGCTGCTCTCGACCAAGGGCACGTCGTCGTCCTCCGGCGGTGCCGGTGGCGACAGCAACGACCAGATGACCGCGGACTACGAGAGCCGCGAGGCGGGGCAGCTGCAGGCCGTCCTCGACAAGATCGTCGGCCCCGGCCGCGCGGTCGCGCAGGTCAACGCGCAGCTGCAGTTCGACACCATCGACACCACCACCGAGCGCGTCTACACCGACCCGCAGGCCAAGCCGGTCGCCGAGAGCAAGACCACCGAGAAGTACGCCGGTGGCAGCGGCGGCACGGCCAGCGGCGTCCTCGGCACCGACAACATCGCGGTGCCGAGCGGCTCTTCGAGCGGCTCGGGCGACTACACCAAGACCACCACCACGACGAACAACGCGCAGTCGAAGGTGACCGAGAAGAAGCAGGCAGCGCCCGGAGCCGTGGTGCGCCAGTCGGTCTCGGTCGTCGTCGACACCAAGGCGACCGGCGTCGACCTCACCAAGCTCGAGTCCGCCATCAGCACCGCCGCCGGCATCGACACCACGCGCGGCGACCAGCTGAACGTCACCAGCCTGCCGTTCGACACCTCGACCGCCACCACCGCGGCGGCCGAGCTGAAGAAGGCCGACGCGGCGGCGCAGCGCGGCCAGATGATCGAGTACGGCAAGAAGGGCGCGATGTACCTGCTGGGCGGCATCGTGCTCCTGCTGTTCTGGCTGTCGCGCAAGAAGAAGAAGGGCCAGCGCGCGTCCGACGAGCTCGTCCGCCTCGACCTGGTCGAGCAGCAGGCGACCGCGGCCCTGCCGCTGCCGCAGCAGCGTCGCGCCCTCGACGGGGCCGGCGGCCAGCCCGCGCTGGAGTCCGCCGACGCGCCGTCGTCCGGTCCGAACCGCCGCAAGGACGACGTCCTCGCCCTGGTCGAGCGCCAGCCCGACGAGGTCGCCGAGCTGCTCCGCGGCTGGCTCGCGGACCGCCGGGGCTGATGATGGCGACCACCACCACCGAGCTGGCGACCCAGGGCCTGACCGGCCCGCAGAAGGCCGCCGTGATCCTCATGCAGCTGGGCCGCGAGCGGTCCGCCCCGATCCTGTCGCAGATGCGCGAGGCCGAGATCGAGGAGGTCGCGACCGAGATCGTGCGCCTGCGCTCGGTCCAGCCCGAGGTCGTCGAGGCCGTGCTGCGCGAGTTCGCCGAGTCGATCGGCACCGGCGGCGCCGGCACCGGCGGCGGCGTCGAGGTCGCCCACGACCTGCTGGCCGCGTCGTTCGGCGTCGAGCGCGCCTCGGCCGTCATCGACCGGCTGGCCAAGGCGCACGCGACCGACGCGTTCGCGTTCCTCGCCGACGCGGACCCCCGCACCCTGGTGGGCTTCCTGTCCGGCGAGCACCCGCAGGTCGTGGCCGTCGTCCTGGCGCACCTGCAGCTCGACCAGTCATCCGTCATCCTGTCCGGCCTGCCGCCCGAGCAGCAGGCCGAGGTCGCGCACCGCATCGGCACCATGGAGCGCACCAACCAGGAGATGGTCCGCGTCGTCGCCGAGGTGCTCGAGCGCCAGACCTCGACCGTGCTGCAGCCGGGCCGCAACGCCGCGGCCGTCGGCGGCGTCCAGCCGCTGGTCGACCTCATCAACCGCGCCGACCCGGCCACCGAGCGGATCATCCTCGAGAGCCTGGAGAGCCGCGACCCCGCGCTCGCCGAGGCCGTGCGCGCCAAGCTGTTCGTGTTCGAGGACATCACCACCCTCGAGGACCGCGGCGTCCAGCTCGTGCTGCGCCAGGTCGAGACCGGCGACCTCGCCGTCGCCCTCAAGGGCACGACCGAGGTCGTCAAGGAGAAGGTGCTCGGCAACGTCTCCGAGCGCGCCCGCGAGAACCTGCTCGAGGAGATCGAGCTGCTCGGCCCGACGCGCGTCTCGGCCGTCGAGGAGGCCCGCGCCAAGATCGTCCAGGTCATCCGCTCGCTCGAGGAGAGCGGCCAGATCATGTTGCGGCGCGGGGGTGACGATGAGTTCGTCGACTGACACGCGCCGCTTCGCGCCGCTGTCCGCCGGCCTGCCCGCCGACATCCCGCAGCAGCGCCAGGCCGCTCGCGCTCTCGGTTACGCCGAGGGGCTCTCGACCGGGCAGCGCGCCGCGCTCGCCCGGGCCGAGGCCGTGCAGCAGGCCATCGTGCGCGACCACCAGACGCAGGCGGCAGCCGCCCGTTCCGAGGTCGAGAGCGCGCTCTCGGGCCTGGACGCCGCGGCCCGCCAGCTCGTGCTGGCGACCGCGCCCGTGCTCGACCAGGTCGGGGACGTCGTCCTCGAGGCCGCGGTCGCGCTCGCGCGCGCCATCGTCGACGCGGAGCTCACCGTGCTGGACGACGCCGCGCTCGCGACGCTGCGCCGCGTGCTGCGGCCGCTGCCGACCGACGCCCGCGTCACGGTGCGCCTCAGCCCGGCCGACCACGCCCAGGTGCTCGACGTCATGGGCGTCGACGCGGCCACCCTGGCCTCGTCCGGCGCCGCCTTCGAGGGCCACGAGGTGCGCCTCGTCGCCGATGCCTCGCTGCGCCGTGGCGACGCCGTCGCCGACCAGGGCGGCTCGGTCGTCGACGGCCGGGTCGAGGCCGCGCTCGCCCGCGCGCTCGAGGTCGTCCGGTCGGGGGCGTGGTCGTTGTGACCGCCCAGCTCGCCGAGCGCCTCGACGCCGCCGTCCGCCTCGCCCGCCCGCAGCGGGTCGGGCGGATCAGCGCCGTGGTCGGCCTGGTCGTCGAGGTCGTCGGCGTGGACGCCGCGGTCGGCGACCTGCTGCTGCTCGCCTCGACCACCGGCCTGGACGGCGTCCCGGCCGAGGTCGTCGGCGTCACCCGCGACGCGCTGCGCTGCATGCCGCTCGGCGAGGTCGACGGGCTGCGGTCCGGCGACCCGGTCGTCGGCAGCGGCGAGGGCCTGCGGATCCGGGTGGGGGAGGACCTGCTCGGTCGCGTCGTCGACGGCATCGGCCGCCCGGCCGACGGCGGTCCCGCTCTCGCCGGCCAGCTGGTCGGCGTCCAGAACACCGCGCCGCAGGCGCTGCTGCGCCAGCGCGTCGACGCGCCGGTCTCGCTCGGCGTGCGGGCGCTCGACACCCTCGTGCCCGCCGGCCGCGGGCAGCGCCTCGGCATCTTCGCCGGCTCGGGCGTCGGCAAGTCCAGCCTGCTGTCGATGATCGCCCGCGGCACGAGCGCCTCGATCTCGGTGCTCGCCCTGGTGGGCGAGCGCGGTCGCGAGGTGCGCGAGTTCGTCGAGGGCGACCTCGGAGAGGCTGGCCTGGCCCGCTCGGTGGTCGTCGTCGCGACGTCCGACGCGCCCGCCGTGACCCGGCTGCGCGCCGCCTTCGTCGCCACGCGCATCGCCGAGTGGTTCCGCGACGGCGGGCTCGACGTCCTGCTGATGATGGACAGCCTGACCCGCGTCGCCATGGCGCAGCGCGAGATCGGGCTGTCGAACGGCGAGCCCCCGGCCACCCGCGGGTACCCGCCCTCGACCTTCGCGCTGCTGCCGCGCCTGCTCGAGCGCGCCGGCCCGGCCGCCGTGGGCACCATCACCGGCATCTACACGGTGCTGGTGGACGGCGACGACCACAACGAGCCCATCGCCGACGCCGCGCGCTCGATCCTCGACGGCCACATCACGCTGTCCCGCCGCCTGGCCACCGCCGGCCACTTCCCGTCGATCGACGTGCTGGAGTCGGTGTCGCGCGTCGTCGGCGCCGTCACCACCCCCGAGCAGCGCGCCGACGCCACGGTGCTGCGCCGCGTGCTCGCCGCCCACCGCGACGCCCGCGAGCTGATCGAGGTCGGTGCGTACGCGCCCGGGGCCGACCCGGACGTCGACGCCGCGCTCGTGCACTGGGACGCCGTCAACGCGTTCCTGCGCCAGCCGATCGAGGACGTCGTCAGCCAGCACGTCGCATGGGGCCACCTCGGTGCGCTCGTCGCGGCCCTGAAGGACGCGGGGGCGCGCGCATGAGCAAGTTCAAGCTCAGCGGCCTGCTGCGCGCCCGCACGGTGCAGGAGGAGCAGGCCCGGCGCGAGCTGGGCCAGGCCCAGTCGCGGCTCAGCGCGGCCTCGGTCGCGGTGCAGCACCGGCAGGCCAGCCTGGCCTCCGCCGGCGCGGTGCAGAGCGCGTCGGCCCCCATCTTCCTGGCCCAGGTCGCCAGCCGGGCCGCGCTCGCGGCCTCGGTCAACGACGCCATCGCGACGCGGGCGCTCATGGCCGACGGCCTGGACGAGGCCCGCAGCGACTGGCTCAAGGCGCGCATGCGCGCCCGGGCCGTCGAGCGGCTGGCCGAGCGCGACCGCCTGCTGCGCCAGGAGGAGCGCGCCCGCGCCGAGCAGGCGCTCAGCGACGACCTGGCCGGCGCCCGTCACGCCGTCCGCACGCGCGACGACGGAGGGCTGTCGTGACCGACCTCGCCGTCATGTCGCGGATCGACGAGATCCGCTCCACCATCGCTGGCCTGCAGACCCGGTTCGCCTCGACGTCCGGCACGACGTTCGCGTCGACCCTGGCCGCGGCCACGGGCGACGCGTCGTCCGCGACCGGCTCGACGACCGGCGGGGCCGTCGACGGCGACGCGGTCGTCGCCGACGCGAAGCAGTACCTCGGCATCCCCTACCGCTGGGGCGGCACCGACCCCAAGACCGGGCTGGACTGCTCCGGCCTGGTGCAGCGCGTGTTCAAGGACCTCGGCGTCGACCTGCCGCGCACGGTGTCGGAGCAGAAGGACGTCGGCACGGCCGTGCCCTCGATGGACGACGCCCGCCCCGGCGACCTGCTCGTCTTCGGCGACCACCACATCGGGATCTACGTCGGCGACGGCAAGATGCTGCACGCCCCCAAGACCGGCGACCGCGTGAAGATCGCCGACGTGTACGAGACGCCGACGCGCATCCGCCGCGTCGTGAGCGCCGGTGACGGCCAGCTGGGCGTCAGCTCGACCGACGCGCTCGGTGTCGCCCGCCCGTCGGCGTTGCGCGAGAACACCTCTCGCTCGTCGCGCTACGACGCGCTGTTCACGGCGGCGACCCAGAAGTACGGGCTGCCGCAGGGACTGCTCAAGGCCGTGGCGCAGGCGGAGTCGGGCTTCGACGCGGACGCCACCAGCGCCGCGGGTGCGAAGGGCCTGATGCAGATCATGCCCGGCACCGCCCGCGAGCTCGGCGTGGACCCGCTCGACCCGGCGCAGGCCGTCGACGGCGCCGCCCGCCTGCTGCGCCAGAACCTCAGCACGTTCGGCTCGCTGAAGCTCGCGATCGCCGCCTACAACGCCGGCCCGGGTGCCGTGCGCAAGTACGACGGGGTTCCGCCGTACGGCGAGACCCAGGCGTACGTGCGCCGCGTGCTCGCGAACATGGGGGTGTCGTGATGACCTCGGTCAACGGTCCCTCGACCGCGCCGGCCGCGGCCGGCGCCGAGCACTCGGTCACGCCGGGCGACCTCGTCGAGCGCGGCCCGGGGCAGGTGGCTCGCGAGCTGCGCGGCGCCCGGTTCGCGGCCGCCCTGCACGACGCAGCCCGCCCGGCCGCGCCGTC
>NZ_BAAGXY010000059.1:0-25670 GCF_054779595.1 Angustibacter peucedani | reverse complement strand
CGTCGGCCTCCGCGGCCCGCGTCGGGACGTCGGTCGGCCGCGGCGTCCGTGGCGTCCGGGTGGACGTCGCCGACGGGCTCGGCGCGGTCGCCGTGGGCGTCGCCGCCGGCACCGCCACGGCGGCAGCGGGCTCCGGCGGGCGCGTGTCGTGGTGGCCCCACGGCACGGTGCCGAGCGCGATCGCGGTGGCCGTCGTGGCCACCGCGCCGGCGGCCGTGCCGAGCGCGCGGCCCAACGACGGCAGGGTCTGCAGCAGCGGCACCTGCGCCAGCCAGGTCAGCGGGCCGGCCACCCAGCGCAGCCGGCCGAGCGAGATGTTGAGGAAGGCGCGCACCACCGCGGGGTCGAACTGCGTGCCGGCGCAGCGCGCGAGCTCCTCGCGCGCCTGGACCGGCGTCATCGGCTTCTTGTAGGGCCGCGCGGCCGTCATGACCTCGTAGGAGTCGGCGACGGCGACGACGCGACCGGCGAAGCCGATCTGCTCGCCCGACAACCCCATCGGGTAGCCGGTGCCGTCGAACCGCTCGTGGTGCTGCTCGATCGCGGTCGCCCACGGGCCCAGCCACTCGCGCAGCGGCGCGCAGATGGTGGCGCCGTCGACGGGGTGGCGGCGCAGCAGCTCCCACTCGTCCGCCCCAGGGGCGCCCGGCTTGTTCAGCACGGACGACGGCACCTTGAGCTTGCCGATGTCGTGGACCAGCGCGGCCCAGACCAGCCGGTCGCGGTCGTCGGGCTTGAGCTTGAGCTCGTCGGCCAGCATCGTGACGAACAGCTGCGTGCGCTCGGAGTGGCCGCGCGTGCGGCTGTCGTAGTCGCCGAGCGCGCCGACGAGCGCCAGGATCGTCTCGGCCGCCTGCTGCCGGTCGCCCTGCACGCCCGAGACGCGGGCCCGCTCGAGCTCGGCGGTCAGCGCGCGCGTCCCCGACACCGAGCGCGCCACCTTGTAGCGCGACGGTGCCCGGTCGGGGAACAGCATCGAGAGCTTGAGCAGGGTGGCCAGCGGAAGCAGCCGTCGGGTGACCCGGTCGACGGCGTGCATCACGACCGTCGACGCCGCGAGCACCAGGAGCCAGCAGCCGACAGCCAGCGGCCACGAGTGCACCGGGGGCAGGACCCGGCTGATGAGCACGCCCGACGCCACGCCGGCCACGACCGGCACGACCATCGCGGCGGCGCGCAGCAGCGCAGCACGCACCGGACGGGCGCGCCAGCGGGTCGACGGGGCGGGCACGTCACCTTGTCGGCGGTACGCCGAGCGCGCTGAAGTGTGCTGACGACCCGTCACCCGGTCGGCGGGCGGGCGTCCGGGGTGGTCGTCAGCCGAGCGTGACGGCGGCCAGCCGCTCGACCTGGTCGAGCGCGGGCGAGCAGGGGAACAGCACCAGCTCGTCGCAGCCGGCGTCGGCGAACGCCGCCACCGCCTGGCGCACCGCGTCCTCGCTGGTCAGCGCCCCGGCCGCGACCTGCGACGCGTACTCGCCGAGGAAGGCGTAGTAGTCGCCGAGGTAGTCCTCGGCCGACTGCTGGGCGTCCGGCCCGAGTGCGTAGTACCCCAGGGCCGCCAGCCGCGGCCGGCCCTCGCGCCCGGCGTCCGACCAGGCCGACCGGACGACGTCCGCGCCCTTCGCGAAGGCGTCGGGTCCGCCGCCGCCCGCGATCCAGCCCGCGCCGTGCTCGACCGTGCGCCGGACGGCCGCCTCGCTGGTGCCGCCCACGAGGATCGGCGGTCCGCCCGCCTGCACGGGAGCCGGCCCGATCGCGCCGGCCGTGCCGCGCGCCTCACCGGCCCAGACGGCCTTCATCTCGGCCAGCTGGGCGTCGAAGTCGGCGCCGCGCGAGTGGAAGTCGGTGGCGGTGGCGGTGAAGTCGTCCTCGCGGCCGCCGACGGCCAGGCCGAGGGTGAGCCGGCCGCCGCTGAGGCTGTCGACGCTGGCCAGCTGCTTGGCGAGCAGGGCGCCGTTGCCGCGGAACGGGCCGATCATGATGGCCGTCGTCAGCCGGATCCGCTCGGTCACCGCGGCCGCCGCGGCCAGGGTCGGCACGGTCTCGTGGTTGCCGTAGACGACGCGGTCGATGGTGCCGAGGGTCGAGAAGCCGGCCTCGTCGGCGGCGCGCGCCCAGGCCAGCACGTCCGCGCCGGAGGCCTGCGGGATGGTCGAGGGGAGGCCGATGCCGATGTCCATGGGCTGACCGTAACCCCGGCGCCTCCCGTGCGGTGGGATACGATCGTGGCGGTGCCGCAGCAGGGTCGGCACCGGTACCACGCTGCTCGTCGACCGTCGCCGGTCCGGGCCGCGAGGCAGGCACCGTCGAGCAGGTCCGGCTCGACGTCCAGCGCCAGGGCGCTCTCGGCGTCCCGGCTGCTCCGTGCCGGCACGTCACGCGTGCCGGCACAGCGAGGAGAGCGTGTGGCTCGAGGTGGTCAGCGTCAGGGCGGCGCTCGCACGTCCGCCCAGCGGCAGCAGCCGCGGGCGCGCCGGCGCGACGAGGAGGGCGTGATCCCGGTCCTCGCCCGCACGGTGCGCGAGGTCGAGAACGCGGTGCAGCGCGGGGCGGTGAAGGCGTCGACCCGCACCAAGTTCCAGGTCGTGGCGCTGCTGGTGCGCGAGGAGCGCGCCCGGGTCAAGACGGCGTCCGGGCTCAGCGACCAGCGGCGGGCCACCGAGCTCAAGCGCCTCGACGGCATCGCGGTGATCCTGGCCCAGACCGCGGCCCAGCACCCCTCCCTGCTCTCGCTGCTCGCCGAGGACGCCGTCGTCACCGACGCCGCCCGCGAGCTCCGCCGCGACATGCTGACCGACGGCGGGATCGCCGTCCCGGACGTTGACCCCGACGAGCCCGAGCCGCAGCCCGAGGCCGTCGCCACGACGCCGGCCCCGGTCAGCCGCCGGGTCGTGCCGCAGTCGGTGGTCTCGCGCCAGCTGTCCAACCCCTTCCTCGCCCCCGACTTCTCCCAGCCGCGGCCGCGCCCGGCGCAGGCCCGGCTGCTGGCCGGCTGGGAGCTGCTCGGCCCGCTGTTCAGCTCGTTCGAGCGCGCGGGCGCCGGTGCGCCGGCCTGCATGGACCTGCCCGAGCCCACCTCGCTGCGCGCGTCCGCCGGCAAGGAGCTGATGAAGCACCAGGCCCAGCTGGTGGCCGCCGCGGCCGGCGGGCACCGCACGTTCCTGCTGGCCGACGAGCCCGGCCTGGGCAAGACCGCGCAGGCGCTGCTCGCCGCGCAGGCCGCGGACGCCTACCCGCTGCTCGTCGTCGTCCCGAACGTCGTCAAGACGAACTGGGCGCGCGAGGTCGGGCTCTGGACGCCCACCCGCACGCCCACCGTGGTGCACGGCGACGGTGACACCGTCGACGCCTTCGCCGACGTCGTCGTCGTGAACTACGAGGTGCTCGACCGGCACGTGGGCTGGCTGGGCGACCTCGGCTTCCGCGGCATGGTGGTCGACGAGGCCCACTTCATCAAGAACAAGTCGTCGCAGCGCTCGCAGCACGTGCTCGAGATCGCCGACCGGATCCGCACGCGCGTGCACGACCCGCTGATGATGGCGCTCACCGGCACCCCGCTGATCAACGACATCGAGGACTTCCGGGCCATCTGGCAGTTCCTCGGCTGGATCGACGACAAGGCGCCGCGCGGCCAGCTCATGCACGGTCTCGAGGACGCCGGGTACACGCCGGCCGACCCCGGCTTCTACTCCTCGGCGCGCCAGTGCGTCATCGACATGGGCATCGTGCGGCGCCGCAAGGTCGACGTCGCGGCCGACATCCCCGCGCGCCGCATCGCCGACCTGCCGGTCGAGCTCGACGAGCGGGCCGGCCGGTCGATCCGCGCCGCCGAGGCCGAGCTGGCGCGCCGCATGGTGCGCCGCTACGAGGCCGCGCTGGCCAACCGCAGCGTCGGACCGGCGATCGACGGGATCGACCGCGACCTCGTGCGCCAGGTCGCGACCTGGGAGCGCAAGGACGCGACGGGAGCGTCGTCGGGCGACAACGTCTTCACGATGATGCGCGAGATCGGCCTGGCCAAGGCCGGCCCGGCGGCCGACTACGCGGCGCAGCTCGCGCGCAGCGCCGGCAAGGTCGTGTTCTTCGCCAAGCACGTCGACGTGATGGACGCCGCCGAGGGCCTCTTCGCCGACCGCGGCATCGGGTACTCCTCGATCCGTGGCAACCAGACGAACCGCGTGCGGCAGCAGCAGATCGACGCCTTCGTCGAGGACCCCTCGGTCGCGATCGCGGTCTGCTCGCTCACCGCGGCCGGCGTCGGCATCAACCTGCAGGTCGCGTCCAACATCGTGCTCGCCGAGCTGTCGTGGACCGACGCCGAGCAGACCCAGGCGATCGACCGCAGCCACCGGATCGGGCAGACCGAGCCGGTGACGGCCTGGCGCATCCTGGCCGCGCAGACCATCGACACCCGGGTGGCCGAGCTGGTCGACAGCAAGGCCGGCCTGGCCGCGCGGGCGCTCGACGGGGCGGACGACGACGAGGCCGCGGCGGCCGACGTCCAGCTCGAGGCGCTGGTGTCCCTCCTGACGGCGGCCCTCGAGGCGCGCTAGGCCCTCGGCTTCGGCGCTTGCGTCCGACGATCTGGTCGCTGTCGCGGCCAGATCGTCGGACGTAGCGGGCTTGCTGGTCTGGCAACAGGAGTTGGCGTGGGCCCGGGTGGGCCGCACAGTGGGGGCATGAGCGACCACGGGCACGGCCACCAGCAGGACGAGCGACCGCGGTGGGACGCCGCGTTCTGGGACGAGCGGTACGGGACGTCGGAGGCGCTCTGGAGCGGCCACGTGAACGACGTCGTCCGCGACGAGGTGCAGGGCCTCGCTCCCGGCCGGGCGCTGGACGTCGGGTGCGGCGAGGGCGGTGACGCCCTCTGGCTGGCCGAGCACGGCTGGCAGGTGCTGGGCGTCGACGTCTCGCAGGTCGCGGTGGGCCGGGCGGTCGCACGCGCCGCCGAGGTCGGGCTCGCCGACCGCACGACCTTCGAGGTGCGCGACCTGATGGCGTGGGCGCCGGAGCCGGGCTCGTTCGACCTGGTGACCGCCGCGTTCATCCACCTGCCCAGCGACGACCGTCGTCCGGTCTACGCCGCCCTGGCGGCGGCCGTCGCACCCGGCGGCTCGTTCGTCGTCGCCGCCCACCACCCGAGCGACGCCGACGTCGTGCCCCGACCCCCGCACCCCGAGCTCTACTTCACCGCCGAGGAGCTCGCGGCCGACCTCGAAGCCGGGCCCGGGGAATGGGAGGTCGTGACCGCCGAGGCGCGCCCGCGCTCCGGTCGCCACCCCGAGGGGCACCAGGTCACGCTGCACGACACCGTGATGCACGCGCGCCGCCGATGAGTTCGTGACGTCGCGCCGGTCTCACCACCAGCAGACCGGACGACGAGAGGAACCGACATGTCCTTCCAGGCCTACCTCGACGCGGTCGAGGTCAAGTCCGGGCTCACCCCGCGCCAGCTGCTGGACCAGGCGACCGCGCGCGGCTACGGCGAGGGCACCAAGGCCGGCGAGATCCTGGCCTGGCTGGCCGACGAGCACGGCCTCGGGCGCGGCCACGGCATGGCGATGGTGCACGTCATCACCAAGGGTCCGCAGATCAGCGCCAAGCACGTCGGCACGACCGGCTCGCACCGCGACGCGTCCGACACCCTCTGGCTCGACGGGAAGGCCAGCCAGCCGACGTCCGGGGGCTGACCGCTACCGCCCGGACATCACCGGCTGAACGCGGTCAGGAAGCGGTCGCGGAAGGCCTCCATCGGCCACACCGGTGCGTCGTCCGCGGGCAGCAGCGACGACGTCCAGCCCCACGAGGCGACGCGGTCGGCGATGGCGGGGTCGCGCGCCAGCAGGCTGACCGGCACCTGGTGACTCGCGCCGGCTCCGCTGACTACCGTCGCCGGTTGGTGGTCGCCGAGCGCCACCACGACCAGGTCGGGGTCGGTGCTGTGCTGCAGGAACGACGTCAGCGCGTCCCACGAGTAGACGACGGACTGCGCGTACGCGGCGCGCACCTGGTGCTGGTCGCGCCAGACCTGCTGCGCCGTGGGCCCTTGCGCCGCCACCGGGCCGAACACCGAGCCGTCGCCGACCGCCGACGGCTCGACCATCCGTGGCAGCGGGGCCCAGGGCGTGTGGCTCGACACCAGGTCGATCTCGGCCATCACCGGACGGCGCGGGGCGGGGTCGAGCTCGAGCCGCTGGAACGCCTGCAGCACGTACTGGTCCGGCATGGTCGCGTACCCGAACCGCGGGCCGCGGTAGCCGACGTCCCCGGCGCCGTAGACGCGGTCGTACCCGTAGAAGCGCTCGCCCTCGGGCCACGGCCCGGTGTTGGACGGCACGTCGTCGACCGTGCGCCAGCCGGCCTGGCCGAACGCGCGGCTCAGCGTGAACCGGTCGGTGCGCAGCAGCTGGTCGTACCGCCGCTGGTCGCCCACCCGCAGCCCGGACTGCAACGTCGAGTGCGCCAGCCAGCTGATGCCGCCGAACGTCGGCGAGGTGAGGAACCCGCTGCGGATCGCGTACCCGTTGCGCTGCATGGCGTCCGTGTCGTCGGCCAGCGCGGTGCGCACGGGTGCTGACGCCGGCCCGTCGAGCGCCACGCGCCCGTAGCTCTCGACGAACACCAGCAGCACGTCGTGGTCGGCCAGCCCGGTGAGCAGCTCGGACGACGGCACCGCCCGCCACGGGTCGTCGGCCACGGCCTGGCTGAACCGGCGGCCGTCGTCGAGCGCGCCGTCGATCTGGCGGACGTGCCGCACCGCGGTCTCGGTGGCCGCGGCCGAGGCGATCGGCAGGCCCAGCAACGCCGAGCCGGTCCAGACGGCGGCCAGGCCGGCCACCACGCGCAGCGCGGTCGCGCGCCGGGCCGACGCGACCCGCGCCACGCGCACCGCGGCCAGCGGCAGCAGGGCCAGCAGCCCGACCAGCACCGCCACCGCACCGACCGTGACGAGCGTCGTCACGTCCCGACCCGTCGACGAGCGCAGCAGGCGGTGCGCCGAGCCGACGTACGCCCAGTCCGAGAGCGGCTCGAAGGGCCGGCCCAGGGCCAACGAGAAGCCGGTGTCGAGACCGCGCAGCAGGGTCAGCACCGCGAGGGCGAGCCCGGCCACCACCGCGACCAGCCGGGCCGCCGTGAGGGGCAGCAGCACCGCCAGGGCCAGCAGGGCGATCGCCTCGACCGGGACGCGGGCCAGCACGCCGGCCCGCAGCGGCCCGCCGTCGGGCAGCACCAGGGCAGCCCACAGCAGCAGCACGGCGAGCCCGGTCACGACCGCTCGCACCCGCGGCCGCTGCACCCGCTCGCGCCGCCGCCACAGCCACCACACGTCACGGCCGAACGACTCCGCGAGCAGCACGAGCGCCACCGCCACCGCGGCGGTCGTCACCCCGGCCGGCAGCACGTGGGCCGCCGTCACCGTCAGGACGACGCCCTGCACCGCGGCGACGACCTTGCACCAGTAGCGGAACGGCACCGGTCCGCGCAGCCACGGCAGCACCCACCCGGCGGCGACGTACGCGTACCGCGCGAGACCGATGGCGAGCACCCAGACGCCCGTCGTCCGGCTGACGTCGACGCTCAGCACCAGGATGAGGAAGGCGTCGACCTCCATGTCGAACCGCGCCCCCAGCGCGGACACCGTGCCGGTGCGCCGGGCCACGCGCCCGTCGACGTTGTCGAGCGCCAGCGCCAGCGCGGCCACGGCGACCACCACGACCCGGCCGGCCCCCTGCGCCGGCGAGGCCACCAGCGCCGCGACCGCGCAGGCGAGCTGGGCGCGGGCGAGCGTGACGCGGTCGGCGGGGCCGAGGCGGGTGGTGCCGGCCCGGTGCTGCGCCCGCAGCAGCAAGACGCACAGCCCGGCGCCGCAGACCAGCCCGACGACCCAGCCGCGGGTGCCCAGGCCGACCGTCGCTGCTAGCGCGCCGAGCAGCGCGACCAGGGCGACGAGCCCCAGCAGCGGGCCCCGCTGAACCGCACGCACGGCGCCTCCGTGTTGTAGGTGTCCGTGCGTACCACGCGCCGGGCGGCCGACCGGTTCGATCCCGGACGACGAGAGGTGGGCGGCGTGCAGGCGGAGGCGCGGGCGTTCTGGGTCACCGGCCCCGGCGTCGGCGAGATCCGGCCGGTCGCCCTGCCCGACCCCGGCCCCGGGGACGTCGTGGTGCGCACGGTGCGCTCGGGGGTGAGCCGCGGCACGGAGGGCCTGGTGCAGCGCGGCGGCGTGCCCGTCAGCCAGCACGAGGCGATGCGGGCCCCGTTCCAGGACGGCGACTTCCCCGCGCCGGTGAAGTACGGCTACCTCAACGTCGGGGTGGTCGAGGACGGTCCCGGTGCGCTGCGCGGGCGCACCGTCTTCTGCCTCTACCCGCACCAGACCCGGTACGTCGTGCCGGCGTCGGCCGTGGCCGTCGTCCCGGACGACGTCCCGCCGGCCCGCGCGGTGCTGGCGGGCACGGTCGAGACGGCGGTGAACGCCCTGTGGGACGCCGCGCCGCTGGTCGGCGACCGGGTCGCGGTCGTGGGGGCGGGCATGGTCGGTTGCGCGGTAGCCGCTCTGCTGCAACGGATCCCGGGGGTGACGGTGACCTTGGTCGACGTGGACCCGTCGCGGGTCGCGGTGGCCGACGCGCTGGGTGCGGGGTTCGCCCAGCCTGGCGCCGCGCCGTCCGGCTGCGACCTGGTGGTGCACACCAGCGCGACGGCCGAGGGCCTGCAGCTGTCGCTCGAGCTGCTCGCCGACGACGCGACCGTCCTCGACCTGAGCTGGTACGGCGACCGCGAGGTCACGCTGCAGCTCGGCGGCTCGTTCCACTCGCGGCGGCTGGGGGTGCGGGCCAGCCAGGTGGGTGCGGTGGCCGCGTCCCGCCGAGGGCGTCGCAGCCACGCCGATCGGCTGGAGCTCGCGCTCGACCTGTTGCGCGACGACGTGTTCGACGCCCTCGTCACCGGCAGCTCGCCGTTCGACGAGCTGCCCCAGGTGATGCCGCGCCTCGCCGACGGCCGTCTGCCCGCCCTGTGCCACACCATCACCTACGACGAGGGGTAGCCGATGTTCAGCGTCACGGTGCGCGACCACGTGATGATCGCCCACAGCCTGCGCGGCGAGGTCTTCGGTCCGGCGCAACGGCTGCACGGCGCCACCTACGTGGTCGACGCGACGTTCCGTCGCCCCGACCTGGACGACGACGGCGTGGTCGTCGACATCGGCCGCGCCACCGCGCAGCTGGCCGAGGTGCTCGAGCCCCTGGCCTACCGCAACCTGGACGACGTCCCCGAGCTCGCGGGCACCAACACCACCACCGAGGTGCTGGCCCGGCATGTCGCCGACCGCCTGGCCGAGCGCGTGCACGACGGCCGCCTCGGTGCCGGCGCTGCGGGTCTGGCCGGGCTCGTCGTCACCCTGCGCGAGTCGCACCTCGCGTGGGCCGCCTACGAGCGCGAGCTGTGACCGCGCTGCACGTCGTCCTGCCCGAGGGCGTCGACGACCCGGCCCGGCGCAGCGGCGGCAACGTCTACGACCGCCGGCTGTGCGACGGCCTGCGCGCCGACGGCTGGGACGTCGTCGAGCACGCGGTGCCGGGTACCTGGCCGGTGGTCGGGGCGGCGGCCTGGGGACCGCTCGGCCGCCTGCTCGCGGCTCTGGACGGCTCGCTGGTCCTGCTCGACGGCCTGGTCGCGTGCGCGGTGCCCGAGCTGCTGCGGCCCAACGGGCACCGGCTACGGCTCGTCGTCCTGGTGCACCTGCCGCTGGCGCTCGGGGCCGACGCCGGGCCCGACACGGCCGAGCGCGAGTCCGAGGTGCTCCACGCGGCGGCCGGGGTCGTGACGACGAGCCGGTGGTGCCAGCGCTGGCTCGTGACGCGCTACGACCTGGACGAGCTGGACGTGCACGTGGCGGAGCCGGGGGTCGACCGCGCGGCACCGGCACCGGGGACGCCGGCCGGCGACCGGCTGCTGTGCGTCGGATCCGTCGCCCCGCACAAGGGCCAGGACGTGCTGCTCGCGGCGTTGGCGCAGGTCGACGCGCCGTGGACCTGCACCTGCGTCGGCTCGCTGACGACGGCGCCCGCGTTCGTCGACGAGCTGGCGCGGCAGGCCGAGCGTCACCGGCTCACCGGGCGCTTCCTGCTCACCGGTCCGCTTGTCGGGGCCGACCTGGCCGAGGCGATGGACACCGCGGACGTCCTGCTGCTGCCCTCGCGCACCGAGACGTACGGCATGGTCGTCACCGAGGCGCTGGCCCGCGCGGTGCCCGTGGTCGCGACCGAGGTCGGCGGCGTGCCGGAGGCGCTCGGCCACGACGGCGAGGGGCACCGGCCGGGGCTGCTGGTGCCGCCCGACGACCCGCGCGCCCTGGCCGACGCCGTGCGGTGGTGGCTGGGCGACCCCGGCCTGCGCCTTCGGCTGCGCGCGTCGGCCCGGCGGCGCCGTGACGGACTCACCGCCTGGACGACGACGGCGGCCCGGGTGCACGACGTCCTGCGCTCGGTCGCGGCCAGCCCGGCCGCCGCCCGCTGATCCCTCGCCGGGTGAACCTCGTGGCGGCGAGGTCCGTGGAAGGGGTGAAGGCCCGCACGCCGACCGGGAGGAGCGCGTGATGGCTCGTGCTCGATGGCGCGTGCTCGGCGGAGCCGCGGTGCTCGCCGTGGTGGCGCTGCAGCTCGGCCCGGCGCCGTTCCGGCACGCGGCGGCCTCATTCGACGTCCGGCTGCTGCTCGCCGCCGCGGCTCTCGGCGCCGTCACGACCACCTGCGCCGCCGCCCGCTGGCGCCTGGTCGCCCGCGGCCTGGACGTCGACGTCCCGCTCGGCGAGGCCGTGGCCGCCTGCTACCGCGCCCAGCTGCTCAACGCGACCCTGCCGGGCGGGGTGCTCGGGGACGTCCACCGCGCGGTGCGGCACGGGCTGCGACCGGTGTGGTGGGAGCGCTGCGCCGGTCAGCTCGTGCAGGCCGCGCTCGCCGCGCTCGCCCTGCTGGCGCTGCCGTCCGGGCTGGGAGCCGGTTGGCGCACCGCCGCGGCGGCGGCCCTCGTGGTCTCTGCCGCCGCGGCCGGTCTGCTCGCGCGGCGCGGCCTGATCGGCCGAGGGTCGGCGCCCGCCGCCGTCCTCGCGCTGTCGGCGCTCGTCGTCGCCGGCCACGTCGCCACCTTCGTGCTGGCCGCACGCGCCACCGGCCTCGACGCCGGCGCCGCGCAGCTGCTGCCGCTGGCCCTGCTGGTGCTCGTGGCCTCGGGGCTGCCGACCAACGTCGCGGGGTGGGGCCCGCGCGAGGGGGCCGCCGCGGCGCTGTTCGCCGCCGCCGGCCTGGGCGGCCCGGCCGGGCTCGGCGCCTCGGTCGTCTACGGCGTCCTCGCCCTGGTGGCCGCGCTGCCGGGATTGCTCGTGCTGGTGGCAGACCCGTTGCGGCGCAACCGGGTCGAGGTCCCGCCTCGCCCGGCACCCGTCGTCCGGACGTTGCAGGGAGCGGCTCGTGGGTGAGCGTCCGTACACCGTGCTGAGCGCCAGCATGTCGCTCGACGGCTACCTCGACGCCGGTACCGGCGAGCGCCTCGTGCTGTCGAACCCCGACGACCTCGAGCGCGTCGACGAGGTCCGCGCCGGCTGCGACGCGATCCTGGTGGGTGCGGCCACCGTGCGCAACGACGACCCGCGGCTGCTCGTGCGATCGCCGTCGCGGCAGGCGCAGCGCGTCGCGCGCGGCACCACCGCCACCCCGGCCAAGGTGACGCTCACCGCGCACGCCGACCTCGACCCGCGCTCGCAGTTCTTCACCACCGGTGACAGCCCCAAGCTCGTCTACTGCCGGCGCGAGGCGACGTCCGACGCGCACCGCCGGCTCGACGCGGTGGCCGAGGTCGTGGACGGCGGGGCACCGGTCGACCTGGGCTGGGTCGTGCACGACCTGCACCGCCGCGGCGTCCAGCGGCTCATGGTGGAGGGCGGGGGATCGGTGCACACGCAGTTCCTCAGCGAGGGCCTGGCCGACGAGCTGCAGCTCGTGGTGGCGCCGTTCTTCGTCGGGGACGGCCGGGCCGCGCGGTTCGTCGGCAACGGCGCCTTCCCGTGGCGACCGGACCGGCGGGCCACGCTGGCCGACGTCACGCAGATCGGCGACGTCGCGCTGCTGCGGTACGCGCTGTCGTCGCGCTTCGGGAGCGGGTCGTGACGCGCGCCGGCCTGCCCCCGGCGTCCGTTCGCACGGGCGTGGCCCTGCCGCTGCGCTTCGCCGACGGCTACCGGACGACGGCCCGCGCCATCACCTTCGACGGCCTGGTCGACGGCCGCGAGCACCTCGCGCTCGAGCTCGGCGACCCGCGCGCCCCGCGCGACCCGGACGACGCGCTGCTGGTGCGGCCGCACAGCGAATGCCTCACCGGCGACGTCCTGGGCAGCGAGCGCTGCGACTGCGGGGCTCAGCTGCGCGAGGCGGTCGAGCGCATCGCGGACGTCGGCGGGTACCTGCTGTACCTGCGCCAGGAGGGCCGCGGCATCGGGCTCTACGCCAAGCTCGACGCCTACCGGTTGCAGGACACCGGGCTCGACACCTTCGACGCCAACCTCGCGCTCGGCTTCGACGAGGACGAGCGCGACTACGCGGTGGCGGCCCAGATGCTGCGGGCACTCGGCGTCGAGCGGTGCGCGCTGCTCACCAACAACCCGCACAAGGTCGAGCAGCTGACCGCGCTCGGGGTCGACGTCACCGAGCAGCTGCCCACCCGCGTGCACCTCTCGCCCGCCAACCGCCGGTACCTCGCCGCCAAGGCGGTGCGCGCGTCCCACACGCTCGCCCTCCCCGGCCTGACCCCCGCGGGACGTCCGAAGGACTGGTCGGCATAGCGACCAGTTCTTCGGACGCAGGCGGGGTCAGGGGGCGCGGAGGGCGAGGTCGACCGCGGCCTCGACGTGCAGCTGCGTCGTCGGGAAGACCGGCACCGGGCTGTCGTCGGCGCCCACCAGCAGCTCGATCTCGGTGCAGCCCAGCACCACGCCCTCGGCACCCGCGTCGACCAGCCGCACGATCACCCGCCGGAACGCCTCCCGCGAGGACTCGCTCACCACGCCCTGGCACAGCTCGTCGTAGATCACGCGGTGCACCAGGGCGCGGTCGTCGTCGTCCGGCACCAGCACCGCCAGGCCGTGGCGCGCGAGGCGGTCGCGGTAGAAGGGCTGCTCCATGGTGAACGCCGTGCCGAGCAGCCCGATCGTGCGCAGCCCGGACGACGTCACCGCCTCCGCGACCACGTCACCCAGGTGCAGCAGCGGGACGTCGAGCGCGGCCTGCACCTGGTCGGCGACGCGGTGCATGGTGTTGGTGCAGATCAGCACGAGGTCCGCGCCGGCGGCCTCCAGCCCGCGGGCCGCGTCCGCGAGCAGCACGGCGGCGTCCTCCCAGCGCCCCGCGGTCTGCAGCTGCTCGACCTCGGCGAAGTCGACCGAGTGCAGAAGCACCTTCGCCGAGTGCAGCCCGCCGAGCCGCTGCGCCACCAGCTCGTTGGCCAGCCGGTAGTACTGCACCGTGCTCTGCCAGCTCATGCCGCCGAGCATCCCGATGGTGCGGATGCCGGTCACCGGCCCTCGTCGAGCAGGGCGGCGAGCACCGCGGCCGGGTCGGCCGTCGCGTCGCGCTCGAGCGCGTCGGCCAGCCGCCGGTAGACCTCGGCCGCGGACGACGACACGCCCCCGGGCAGCCCGGCGGCCGTGAAGGTCGCGGCGGCCTCCTCCATCTCGCCGGCGAACCGCCAGGCCTTGGGCAGAGACCGGGCCACCCGGGCGACGGCGGCGTCGAGGTCGAGCCCGGCGCGGGCCAGCTCGGCCCGCAGGGCGTCGCCGACGCCGTGGTGCTCGGCCGCGGCGGCCAGCACCGCGTACGCGGTCGGCACCGCCTTGGTGTGCAGGGCGAAGCAGGCCTTGAGAGCGCAGGCCTGCCCGAGCCGCTCGCCCACGACCGACGTGGCCAGCGGGGATCCCGCGAACAGCGCGACCACCTCGGCCGAGCGCGGTCCCGACAGGTGCAGCACCGCCTCGTCGGCCTGCCACGGCGGGGGACCGGTGACCGCACCGTCCACGACGTGCTCGGCGCCGAGCAGCGCGGCCACCGCCTCGACCGTCGCGGGCGCCACCGCGTTGGCCTCGACGTAGAGGTCGACGCCGCCGGCCTCGTGCACGGCCCTCGCCACGTCGAGCGCCGCGTGCGGGGGGCACAGGGAGAGGACGACGTCGCTGCGCCGCACCAGGTCGGAGACCGTCGGCACGGCGACCAGGTCGGCCCACTCGGCGCGCTTGGTGGTGGCGCGCGAGCGGTCCTCCTCGGCCCAGATCACCTGCGCCGCAAGGGGTTTGGCAGCAGCCGCGACGGCGGTGCCCATCTGCCCGGGGTGCAGGACCCCGACGGTCGGTCGTCGCATCAGCCCGCTCGTCTCGACGTGATCCAGCAGAAACCCCACGGCGGCAGGTGGATCCGGCCGTCGTGGAGGTCGAGCTCGCCGCTCGAGGAGTGCACCAGCTCGGGCTCGGCGATGCCGGCGGCGGCCAGCAGGCCGACGTCCGCCGAGACGCGCTCGTCCCCGAACGCGGCCAGGCACAGCACCGGGCGGGCCCGCGGGTGGTGCCGGACGTACGCCAGCAGGTGGCGCGAGTCGGTGGGCAGCACCTGGACGTCGGCGTCGGAACGCAGCGACTCGGTCGACCGTCGCGCCTGCCCGAGGGCGACCAGCGCCTCGAACACGTGCGCCTCGGTGCTGCCGCTGTCGTGGCGCCGCTCCGCCGCCGTCCAGTCCATCGGCGGCCGGTGCATCCACCGGTTGTCGTCGGCGTGGTCGGCGGGCTCGGACCACCGCGGGTCGTTGCGCAGCGCGAGCTCGTCGCCCATGTACACCAACGGGATCCCGCCGAACGAGTAGGCGACGGAGTAGAGGAGCACCAGCCGGTCCAGCGCCGCGTCGACCAAGGCCCGCCACCCGCTGCGCAGCGCGGTGTCGAGGCCGGCGAGCGAGGCCGCGGTGCCCGACGTCCGGGCGTCGCCGGTGGCCGGGTTGGCCTGGAAGTCGGCGCCGTTCGCGAACGACCCGGCGTGCCGCCCGGAGTAGAACGCGGCGAGGAACTGCCGGTGCGAGAACGGGTCCAGCCCGACGGCCCACGCGTCCTCGTCGCTGACCGCCCAGCCGATGTCGTCGTGGCAGCGCACGTACGACACCCAGCCCGTGCCCGCTGGCACCGGACGGCGGCGGCTCATCGCCAGCTCGGCCAGACGCACGTCCCGGGTGGCCAGCGCCGACCACAGCACCACCATGAGCTGGTTGTCGTAGGCCAGGTGGCACTCGGGCCGCTCGAGCTCGTGGCCCCCGAGGTAGGGCACCAGCAGGTCCGGTCCGACGATCGCCTCGGCCTTCAGCAGCACCCCGGGCGCGGCGAGCGTCGTGACCGCGCGCAGCACCTGCAGCAGCCGGTGCGCCTCGGGCTGGTTCTGCGAGTCGGTGCCGAGCCGCTTCCACAAGAAGGGCGCGGCGTCGAGCCGGACGACGTCGACGCCGCGGTTCGCCAGCGTCAGGAGCACCCCGGTCATGGCGCGCAGGACGTGCGGGTTCGACCAGTCCAGGTCCCACTGGAACTCGTGGAACGTCGTCCACACCCACTCGTCCTGGTCGGGCAGGTGGGTGAAGCTGCCCGGCGCCATGTCGGGGAACACCTCGGGCAGCGTGCGCTCGTAGGCGTCGGGCTCGCCGCGGTCGGGGAAGAACCGGTAGAAGGCGCGGTAGAACGGGTCGCCCGCCAACGCGGCCTGCGCCCACGCGTGCTCGCGCGCCGTGTGGTTGAGCACCAGGTCGACGCACACCGCCACGTCGCGCTCGTGCGCGGCCGCGGCCAGCGCCTCGAGGTCGGCCATGCTGCCCAGCCGGGGGTCGACGGCGTCGTAGTCCTGCACCGCGTAACCGCCGTCGTTCTCGCCCTCGCGCGCCTGCAGCAGCGGCATGAGGTGCAGGTAGCGCACCCCGAGCTCGCCCAGGTAGTCCAGCCGGGCCGCGACGCCGCGCAGGTCGCCCGCGAACCGGTCGGCGTAGCAGACGTACCCGACGACGTCCTCGGCCAAGAACCACGCCGGGTCGACCTCGCGGGCGCGGTCCAGCCGGCGCAGGGGGAGGGCCCGTTGCTCGGCCGTGCGCAGGGCGTCGGCGACCAGGTCGGCTGCCAGCCCGTCGACGTCCGCGCTGCTGCCGTAGACGGCGGTCAGCGCCTCGAGCAGGTCGGGTGCGACGCGGTCGAGGCGAGCCAGGAAGCCGGTGCCCTCGAGGTCGCCCAGGCGCGCGAGGACGTCGTCCTGGACGCCGGCCCGCAGGTCGCGCACGGTGCTGGCGGCCCTGGTCACGCCGCCAGCCTAGGACGTCGGCGCGCCCCTCACGCGGTCGGCGCCACCCGGCGCTTCAGCCCCTCGGTCGTCAGCGACGGGCCGGTCGGGCCCACGCCGCCGGACGCGACCGACGACAGCAGCGAGACCACCGAAGCGGTCGCCGCCACCGACAGGGCCGAGGTCCACCCGACGTCCAGGACACCGGTGCCCGTGGCGGCCAGCAGCGCCGCGAGGGTCTGCGCGAACGTCTTGACCGCCCGCTCGCCGGTCGCCGCCCAGAAGGCTCGGCTGAAGTACCGCATGGTCGTGCCTCTCCGTCCGTCCGGCGGTTCCCCACGAGCCGCCGGATCACCAGAGCAGAGGCGCCGACCCGCCGTCCTGATGCACCGGCGGCGCGCCGGGTCAGCCGGCCGTGCCGCCGTACCGCCGGCTGACCACCGACGGCTGCTCGACGACCCGGCTGGCCGCCAGGTCGCGCGCGAGCCGCAGGAACTGCGCGTGCGTCCAGGCGAGCGGCGTCGCGGACGTCGTCGGCGTGCCGGGCGTGAACCCGGGCTGCCCGGACGGCGGGGCGTCGTCCCACACCTGCTCGGGGAGCATGCCCGCCGACCCCGCGGTGCGGGCCATCGCGGCCAGCTGCTCGCGCGCGGCGCGGTCGCGACCGGACGCCAGCAGGTACTCGCCGCGCTCGCCGTTCAGCAGCGGCCAGGCGCGGCCGTGGTTGAGCAACGAGCCGTCCGGCAGGCCGATCTCCCACTGGCTGCCGTCGGCCTGCTCGCCGTAGCCGTCGAACGACGCGCGGTGCCAGTACAGGCCGCGGGTCGTCCGCACGCCCAGCTGCTCGTCGACCACGCGCAGGGTGTTGACGACGTCACGGTCGTGAGCGGGCAGGACGCCGAGCCGCACCAGGTCCAGGAAGCTGGGGTCGATGACCGTGCGCTGGTCGACGTCGGCCGGGCCGCTGTCGCCGATCGTGTAGGTCGTGCCGACGTCCGGCTGGCCGTCCTTGGTGAGCCGCAGGAAGTACGGGCGGTCGGAGTAGGGGCCGTTCGTCGTGACCGTCCAGCTCTTCAGCCGGCGCTGCCAGTCGTCGGCCACGGCCAGGTAGCGCCGCGCGTCGGCGTCCGCGCCGTTGGCCCGCGCGATGCGAGCGGTGCAGACGAGGCCGGCGATCTCGGCCGCGATCGTGTTGGGGGAGTAGCCCGACTGGTTCTCCCAGCGCTCGGCCGGCGAGTACGGCGCGGCGTGGCCGTCGGACGAGAAGTCCAGCAGGAACTCGGCCGCCCGGCGCACGTGCGACCAGGTCTTCGCGTCGTGCCGCCCGAGCTGGTCGGCCAGCACCGCGGGCAGGGCGACCTCGTCGAGCTGCAGCCCGCCCCAGAACGGCTCTCCGGCCACCGTGGAGTTCTGGGGGTAGGAGCCGTCGGCCTTCTGCTGGCGCTCGAACAGGTAGGTCAGCGCGCGCTCGGCGCCGGCCCGGTCGCCGGCAGCCAGCAGTCCGGTGGCGATCTGGTAGAGGTCGCGCGACCAGACCAGGTGGTACGGGCCGCTGGGCTCGTCGGTGCCGAACGCCCACGGCGCCGACGGGGACGCGACGTACGCCCCGCGGTAGGTCTTGTCCTCGCTCGCCGCCAGCACCATGGCCGACGTCTCGTACAGCAGACGCTCGGCACCGGTCAGCCCCGACGGCGGTCGGCGCAGACCGCGCAGGTAGTGCTGCCAGCCTTGCGCGTAGGACCGCGCGGCACGGTTGAACCCGCCGCGCAGCGACGCCGTCGCACCGGCCAGGGCGTGGTCGGCGTCGGGGCCGAACGCCACGGCCAGGGTCGTCGTCCGGTGCCGGCGACCGTCGACCGCGAGGGCGCCGGTCTGCACCAGGTTGCCGGGCGCGGCGCTGGTGTACCGCCCGTCGAGCCGGCCGTCGGCCAGCAGGTCGCGCTCGCCGTCGCTGGTGCCGCGGTAGCCGTTCGAGGTGGCGGTGAGTGCCGGGCTCGCGGCCAGGGCGCTCGCGCCGTGCGCGTCGCTGGCGACGAGGGCGCGACCGCGGGTGGCGCCGGCGTCGTCGTCCCGCGTGTTCGACAGGGCCGGGTCGTACGCGACCCAGACCGGGTGCGCCGCACCGTCGTGGCTCGTCACCCGGACGTCGAGCAGCACCGTCGGGCGGGCGGGGTCGGTGACGGTCGTGGTGCGCAGGGTCCAGCGCCCGGACGTCGACCGGTAGGTCTGGGTGAAGGCCAGCGCCCCGCGGCCGGCCTGGTCCGTCGTGACGGTCGCGGCGTCGTCCGCGCGCACCACGTGGCCGGGGCGGTCCTGCACCAGCAGCTGCAGGCCGCGCGCGGCGGGCGTCCCGAGGTCGGGGTAGAAGACCTCGCCCAGGCCCCCGGCCCGCTGCTGGGTGAACCAGACCCGGCTGGCCCGGCTGGTCGACGTCCCGAAGCCGGACTTGTCGGCGGGCTGGAAGCCCTCCTTCGCACCCGGCGCGCCGGGTGCCGGTCCGGTCGCGGCGGCGGCCGCCGTCACGGGTGGGGCGCCGGACGCCGGTGCCGCGGTCGCCACCACCCCGGGCACGAGGGCGGCGAGCAGTGCGGGCAGGGTGCGGCGGAACAGGTGCACGGGGAGCCTCCAGGGAGCGACGCCCGTCCACCGTCCTCCCGCGCCCGAGATGCGGCAACTCGGGCGGTTCGTCCCGCCCGGCGGCGATCACGCGAGGACGGCGTCGACCGCCTTCTTCAGCGCGCTCGGCTGCGCCGGCGAGCGCGGCGCCGTCTTCTTCGCCTCGGCCATCCGCGCGCCCATGTCCTGCAGCTGCTTGCGCCCCAGGCCGTCGCGCACCTTGGGGAACCAGTCGTCCTCCTCCTCGTCCATGTGGTGCTCGACGTTCTCGATGAGGACGGTCATCTTGGCCTCGAAGCGCTCGGCGTCGGGCTTCATGCCGAACAGCTCGAAGACCAGGACGTCGGCGACGTGGTGCTCCTCGTACGACTCGAGCACGTCGTCCTCGAGGTCGGGCAGCAGCCGGCGCACCTCGGGGTACATGATCTCGTTCTCGATGTAGGTGTGGACCGTCAGCGCCGCGATGATGTCCTTCGCCAGCTTGCCCTTGGCCTTCGTGGCGTCGTCCCCGGCCTTCTCGAACGCGCGGAAGAGCTTGCGGATGGCCTTGTGGTCGTCGCGCAGCAGGACGATGGCGTCGGTGGACATGGCGGCTCCCGAGATGTCGTTCGTGGGTCGTGCGGGCTGAAACCCACTGTGCCGGTTGATCTTCGGGGCTGCATCCCGAAGCTCGGCTGGACGGCAGCGGCCCGTCACGACACGGTGGTGGGGTGCAGACCTTCGTGCCGTGGGCCGACCTCGCGGGCAGCGCGGCCGTGCTCGACGACCGCCGGCTCGGCAAGCAGCGCGTCGAGACGTTGCAGGTGCTGCGCGCGCTGACGCTGCCCGACTACGGCTGGGCGCGACACCCGGCCGTGTCGATGTGGCGCGGAGCCGTGTCCGGCCTGGTCGGGTACGGGCTCGCCTGCGTCGAGGCCTGGACCAGCCGCGGGTACGCCGACAGCACCCGTGCGCTCATCACCGAGTTCGCACCGGACGTCGTCGGGCTGGGTCAGGGCGACCTCGCCGACCACGGCCTGCTGCCGGACTGGTTCGGCGACGACGCCGTGCACGCCAGCCACCGAGACGCCCTGGTGCGCAAGGATCCTGATCACTACCGCCGCCACTTCCCGGACGCCGACCCCGAGCGTCCGTACGTCTGGCCGCCCGGCCGCCACGACCCGGCGCCACCCCCGGACGGCCCGCGCCTGTGGGTCGTGCGGGCGCCGTCGTCCGAGCAGGTCGAGCACTTCCTGGCAGGCGGCTACGTCGGGCTCGACGCGACGTCCGGGGTCGACGTCGACGCCGGCGACGCGGACGACGCCGAGCTCGCGGCGCTGCTGCGCGAGCGAGCCCCGCGCCGTCGTCCGGGCAAGGCCCTGCGCCAGCTGCGCGCCCTCGTCGGCGAGGTGCAGCGGGGGGACGCCATCGGTCTGCTCGCGGCGCCGGAGGACGAGCTCGTCGTGGGCGAGGTGGCCGGCGACTACACGTTCGCCGGGCCGGCGCCGGGCGTCGTCCACCGGCGCCCGGTGCGCTGGGCCGGGCGGCTGGCGCGGGAGGCCGCGCGGCCACCGGCCCTGCTGCAGGACCCGCGCCACCTGTTCGCCGTCCCGGTCGACCCCGACGCGCTCGCGACCGCCCGCCGGGGGAGCGGATGAGGGCGTTCGTCGCGCTGACCCCGCCGTCGGACGTCGTCGAGGACCTCGCCGACTTCGTCGCTCCGCGCCGGGCCGCCGACCCCACCCTGCGCTGGACCGCCCCCGAGCAGTGGCACGTCACCCTCGCCTTCCTGCCGGACGTCGCCGAGCGCCACCTCGACGACCTGGCCGAGCGCCTGGGCCGGGCCGCCGCGCGCCGCACGGCCTTCGCCCTGGCCCTGCGCGGTGGCGGCGCCTTCCCCGACGTCGGGCGCGGCCGCGTGCTGTTCGCCGGCCTGGACGTCGGCGACCGGCAGGAGCTCGACCGCCTCGCGACCGGGGTGCGCGCGGCGGCGGCCAAGGCCGGTGCGGCCCCGGACGGCGGGCGGTTCCACCCGCACCTGACGCTCGCCCGCAGCGGCCGCCCGCAGGACCTCACCCGGTGGCTGCGGGTGCTGGACTCCTACGCCGGGCCGCGGTGGTCGGCCGCGGAGGTCGAGCTGGTCGAGTCGCGGCTGGGCCAGGGCCCTGGCGGGCGGCCCCACCACGAGGTGCTCGCCACCTTCCCCCTCACCGCTCCCCACCTGTGAAGGGTTTCCAACCTCTCAGAGCGCCTCGAGAGGTTGGAAACCCTTCACCAGTGGGGAGCGCCGGTCAGGCGGGGACGGGCTCGCTGGCCGGCGCCTTCGACGCCGCGAGGTGGCTCGGCGCCGCGAAGGCGAGCGTCGCGAGCAGCCCGATCACGGCGACCGCGGCCGGCAGCAGCAGCGACTGCGCCATGGCCGAGCTGAAGCCGTCGAGCAGGGCGGGCGGCAGCTTCGCGCCGAAGGCTCCGGCGCCACCAGCCGAGGCACCACCGGGCGCGCTCGGCAGCTCGGCCGCCAGGCGCGACTGCATGAGCGCCGCGATGGCCGCGCTGCCCAGCACCGCGCCCACCTGGCGGGTGGTGTTGTAGACGCCCGCACCCGCACCGGCCTGGTGCATCGGCAGGTTGCGCGTCGCGGTCGTGCCGAGCGGCGCCCACATGAACCCGTTGGCCACGCCCAGCAGCGCGATCGGCAGCAGCACGTGCCAGATCGGCGCGGTCGGGCTCAGCACCGCCGACAGCCAGACCAGCGACACCGGCAGGCACAGCAGCCCGAAGCCCGCGATGTACCGCGGGTGCGCCCGGTCGGTGAGCCGCCCCACGAACGGCGCGAGGAAGCCCGAGATCACGGCCATCGGCACCAGCAGCAGCGCCGAGCGGGTCGGGCTCAGCCCCCGGACGACCTGCGCCCACAGCATCAGCGGGAACGCCATCGCGGTGATGGTGAACCCGACCGCGCTGATCGCGACGTTGGCGAGCGAGAAGTTGCGGTCGCCGAACAGCGACAGCGGCAGCAGCGGCTCGCCGCGGTTCCGCTTCTGCCACACCAGGAACAGCGCCAGGACGACGACCCCGGCCACGATCAGCGAGACCACCGAGATCGGTCCGGTGATGGTGCCCCAGTCGTAGGACTCGCCCTCCTGGATCCCGAAGACCAGCAGGAACATGCCGAGCGCGCTCAGCACCACGCCGAGCAGGTCGAACTGGTGCGGGTGCGTCTCGAGCGTCGGCACCAGCCGCCAGGCGAGGACGAAGCCGACCACCCCGACGGGCACGTTGACGAAGAAGATCCACTCCCAGCCCAGCCCGTCGACGAGGACGCCGCCCAGGATCGGGCCGACCAACACCGCGACGCCGGCCACCGCACCCCACAGGCTCATGGCGCGACCGCGCTGGGCGGCGGGGAAGGTGCGGGTGATGACGGCCATGGTCTGCGGCGTCATCAGCGAGGCGCCCAGGCCCTGGAAGACCCGAGCCACGACGAGCATCTCGATGCTGCCGGTGAGCCCGCACCACAGGGACGCCAGCGTGAAGACCGCCAGGCCGACCAGGTACAGGTTCTTCGGCCCGACGCGGTCGCCGAGCCGCCCGGTGATGAGCAGCGGCACCGCGTAGGCCAGCAGGTACGCGCTGGTCACCCACACGACGGCGTTCACGTCGGCGTCCAGGTCGCGCAGGATGGCCGGCGTCGCCACCGACACGATGGTGGAGTCCACCAGGATCATGAAGAAGCCCAGGACCAGCGCCCACAGCGCCGGCCAGGGGTTCACGTGCTCTCGATCGGCCATTGCAGCTCCTTGCGCTCCAGGCGTCGGACGGTGGTGCGGATCCAGTCGCGTTCGGCGCGCTGGACCGTTCGCAGGTAGTCGGCCTCGAGCCAGTACGCCTCGGGGACGTCGCGGTCGACGGCCTGCGCCATCAGGTCGGACAGGTGCTCGGCCTGCGCGTCGAGCGAGGCCGCCCGGTCGCGCAGCTGGTTGACCACCAGGTCGCGCGGCAGGTTGTGCGCCTCGGCCAGCGCGACCGGGAACTCGGGGTACTCGTTGACCGGCGCGTTGAGCATCTCGAGCAGCCGCCACCGCAGGGCCGCGCGGCCGGTCGAGGTGATCTCGTACGTCGTGCGCTCGGGCCGGTTGCCGGACCGCTCGGTGCCGCACGCGCGCAGGTGGCCGAGCCCGGCCAGCCGCTCGACCGTGTGGTAGAGCGAGCCGGGGCGGATCTTGACCAGCTCGTCCTCGTGCCGCTCGAGCAGCAGCTGGTACATCTCGTACGGGTGCATCGGCCGCTCGGCGAGCAGCGCCAGCACCGACACGGCGAGCGGCGTCAGGGATCCGGCCACGGCCCGGCCTCCTCGTCGCTCGTCCCGCTGATCACTCCGCGCGGAGTGCACCGCCGCGAATATTCCACGCGGAACAATGCCGGACGACGACGCCGCCCGTCAACCCGGACGTCCCGGCCGGTCAGGCGCTGTGCGGCTGGACGTGCGGCGCGCCGCGGCCCTTGGCCCGGTACATCGCGACGTCCGCGGCGCCGAGCAGGTCGGCCACGGCCACGTCCGCGCCGGTGGTGGCCACGCCCACGCTGGCGCGCAGCGCGAGCGGTCCGGCGGGGGACTCGACGACGAGCGCCGCGATGGAGGCGGTGACCCGCTCGCCGAGGGCGCGCCCGGCCGCGGCGTCGGCGTCGCGCGCCAGGACGACGAACTCGTCGCCGCCGAGGCGCACCACCACGTCCTCGGCCCGGGCGGTCGAGCGCAGGGCGTTCGCGACGGCCCGCAGGACGTCGTCGCCCACCACGTGCCCGTGCACGTCGTTGACGGCCTTGAACGCGTCGAGGTCGACCAGCAGCAGGCTGTGCGCCGGTCCGCGCCCGACCTCGGCCCCGACCGGCACCGTCGCCTCGGCCGCGGCCAGCGCCTCGGCCAGCGCGCGCCGGTTGCCGACGCCGGTCAGCGGGTCCTCGGCCGCCTCGCGCACGGCGATCTCGTTGTCGCGCCGCAGCCGCTCGACGTCCAGCGCGGCCCGCGCGCCCTGCAGCGTGCTGAGCCGCTGCTGCCACAGCACGCGCGAGAGCAGCTGGCCGTAGGCGTGACCCGCGGCCGACCCGGGCACCTCGGCCCGGGCCTTGAGCTCGACCAGCAGCCACTGGGCGCTCGCCTGCACCTGCCAGTCGCCGGCGGACTCGGCGTGGACGACGGACTCGCGGGCCACCGCGATGGCCTGGTCGCGCTGGCCGAGGGTCCACAGCGCCCGGGCGAGCGCGCCACCGACCTGGGCACGGCCGCCCTGGTGGTCGCGGTGGTCGGGGTGGGCGAACGCCTGGCGCAGCTGCCCGACCGAGCCCGCGGCGTCGTCGGCCGAGCGCGAGCACAGCTCCATCGCCCGGCTGGCGGCGAGCAGCGAGCCGGCGCCGACGACGGTCGCGGCGGCGACGGCGTCGATGGCGTGGGCGTGCCCGACCGCCCGGTGCCGCTCCACCGACGCGAGCTGCTCGGCGTCGTCGCCGCCGAGCCGCTCGAGCTCGTCGGCCCAGCGCAGGTGCAGCTCGGCGAGGTTCATCAGGTCGATCGTGGCCGCCTCGGCCAGCGGGATCGGGCTGGCGTCGAGCCGCACGGCCGCCTCGAAGTGGGGCAGCGCCAGCTCGTACAGCCGCAGCTCGAGGTAGCAGTAGCCGAGGCCGGTGTGCGCCCAGCAGCGCAGGCCGTCGTCGTCGCAGGCCGCCAGGTCGACCTCGCTGCGCGCCAGGTCGAGCAGCGCCGGCTCGACCGCCCCGGCCCGCGCCTGCGCCATGGCGCGCATGGACAGCGCGTTCGCCGTCCAGCCAGGGGCACCGGCCGCGCGGCCGGCCTCCAGGCAGCGCTCGGTGGCGGCCAGCTGGGCGGCGGCGTCCTGCCGCACGTGGTGCGTGACCGCGATCGTGTACCAGAGCCCGGCGAGCTCGACCGGGCTCGCGTCCGCCGACGCCAGCAGCGCGCGCTCGGCCAGGGCGAGCGCAGCAGCGGGCTGACCGTCCTGCGCCAGGCTCATCACCCGGGCAGCGGTCGTCGACAGGGTCACCCCTCCATCATCGGACGTCGAGGGCCCGCGGTGGAGCCTTTCGCCCGACCTGACCCGACCGTCAGCCCACCCGGACCGACGTCGAGCCCAGGCGGACGACGTCCCCGCGCTCGAGCTGGCGGCCGCGGCGGGTCTCGACCTCGCCGTTCACGGTCACCTCGCCGGCCGCGAGCACGGCCTTGGCGTCGGACCCCTGGTCGACTAGCCCGGCCAGCTTGAGCAGCTGCCCCAGCCGGATGCCGCGGTCGTCGATGCGCACCTCGTCCACGGACCGATCATGCCAGCGGTTGCTAGCCTCGACGCGTGCGGCGAGCGGACGGGACCCCGGTGACGGGCCGCCGTGCGCCCGCGCTCGCCGCGGCCGCGCTGCTGTTCCTGGCCGGTCTGCTGCTGCCCGCGGGGGCCGCGCAGGCCGCTCCGGCACCGTCCGGCGGCGGGCTCCGGCTGGTCGGCTCTCCCGCTGCGACGACCGGGGTCGCCGGCCGCAGCAGCAGCCGCGGCACCGCCCACCGCACCACCACCCACCGCACGGCCGCAGATCGCATCGCAGAGCGGACGACGGCCGCCCCCGAGGCCGCACTGCGCACCGCTCCCGTGCTGCACCTGGCCGCCACGCCGCCGTCCGCCGTGGGCCTGGACGTCCGCGCCCCGCGCGCCGGCCCGCGCC